>JBKJTM010000370.1:0-6926 GCA_046590805.1 Usitatibacter sp. | reverse complement strand
TCTCACGCGCCCTGAAACTGCGAGCGCGAGGGCCGGTGCGTGTAGCGGCGACCCGCGCTGCTCACCTTTGCCCAGATGCCCGCCAGGAGTCGCCGCTACACGCATCAGGCGCCCCGAGGGCTCACGGTTGCAGTTTCCGGGCCGGGAGATGACAGCCGCCACGTCGGCTTCAACCGTTTCCCCGCAAATGCCGGAAGAACCAAATTCCTGCCCGCCAAGACATACCAGGCGGCGATCACGCGAAGGCCGCGCGCATCAGCGCGACGCCGTGGGCGCCGCGCCGCCTCGCCTCGGGCAGGTCCTCGCGGGCCAACCCGCCGATCGCGTAGGCGGGCATCGGCAATCCCCGGATGAGCGCCTCGAAGCGGTCCCATCCGAGCGGTTGCGCATTCGGGTGGGACGCGGTGGCATCGACCGGGCCCACGACGACGTAGTCGAGGCCGAGCGCTTCGGCCTGCCGCAGCTCGGCCTCGTCATGGCACGAAGCGCCGACCAGCGCGCCCTCGGGCCGCACGGTGGCCGCCACCAGCGCCCTGGAGGTGAGGTGCACGCCGCGACATTGCGGAAACCGCCCGCAGTCGCTGTTCACGACGAGGGTCGAGCCGAAGGGCTCGGCGCGCGTGAGCGCGCGCGACAGCAGGTGCTGCAGCTTCATCCGCTCCATGCCCTTCTCGCGGATCTGCACCAGCATCTTCTCGCCGAGCGCGCGTTCGGCAAGCCTCTGGATCCACGCCTCGCTGCCGGTCTCGCCGGCGTTCGACACCACCATCACCGCGGGAAGCGCCAGCGACGCGAGCACCGGGGCGTTCGCGGGCAGCATCGGCGAGACGTCGGTCGCGTCCACCCGTTGCCAGCGGATCGCCTGGTCCTCGAGCGGCTGCGGTTCGCCATCCCACGCGATGACGCGAAAGAAGTGCAGGCGCACGGTGGCATGGGTGTAGGCGTACACGCGCGTGATCCAGGGCGTGGCCTCGCGCACCGCGATGCCCAGTTCCTCGCGCAGCTCGCGCGCGAGCGCCGCGCGCGGGTCTTCGCCCGGCTCGATCTTGCCGCCGGGGAATTCCCAGTAGCCCGAATAGGGCTTGCCCTCCGGCCTTTGCGCGAGCAGGAACTCGCCGCCGCGCTCGATCACCGCGGCTGCTACCTCCGTGATCCTGGTCATGTGCTGCCGTGCATCACTCGGGCGATTTCCTCTTCCTCCCCACCCAGTCGCGGGCGAACTGCCAGGCGACGCGGCCGCTGCGGAATCCCCGCTCCAGCGCCCACAGCAGCGCCGCCTTGCGCGATTCCTCGCTCGCCTTGCCGCCGAGGCGGTCCACCCAGTGGTCGGCGATGTCGAGGTATTGGTCCTGGTCGAACGGATAGAACGAGAGCCAGAGCCCGAAGCGCTCCGACAGCGAGATCTTCTCCTCGGTGGTCTCGCCGGGATGGATCTCGCCGTTCACGTGGCGCGCCTCGAGGTTCTCGTCCATGAACTCGGGCATCAGGTGGCGGCGGTTGGAGGTGGCGTATATCAGGACGTTCTCGGCCGAGCCGGCGATCGAGCCGTCGAGCGCCACCTTGAGGGACTTGTAGCCCGAGTCGGAGGCCTCGAAGGAGAGGTCGTCGCAGAAGACGATGAAGCGCTCGCGGCGCTCGGCGACCAGATCGACGATGTCCGGCAGGTCGACCAGGTCGCGCTTGTCGACCTCGATCAGGCGCAAGCCCTTCGAGGCGAACTCGTTCAGCGCCGCCTTCACCAGCGAGCTCTTGCCGGTGCCGCGCGCCCCGGTGAGCAGCACGTTGTTCGCCGGCCGCGCGGCCACGAACTGCGCGGTGTTCTCGCGCAGGCGCCGCTTCTGCTCGTCGACGTCCTTCAGGTCCGCGAAGGCGATCGAATGCGGATGCAGCACCGGCTCGAGATATCCGCCGCGCGGGTTCTTGCGCCAGCGAAAGGCGGTCGCGGCCTTCCAGTCCGGCGCGCGCGCCGAGGGAGGCATCACGCGGTCGAGGCGCTCGAGCAGGGCGTCGAGGCGATCGAGGACCGGCTTCCAGTCGCCCGTCATTTCAGCGTGAACACCAGCAGCCAGTAATAGGTAAGGGCCTCGAGGTGCGCCTCGCGCGCCACCGGCCGCACCGCCTCGGCGAGCTCGAGCGCGGAGGGGAAGTTCTTCAGCACCTCGAAGGACTCGCCATTCGCGAGCCTGCGCATCTGGTAGGTGTTGCCCTCGGAGTCGGTGCGGGTGATGGGGGTGGAGCTGCCTGCCGCGAAGCTGTTGTCGAGGATCGCGACCACCGCGCCGGGCTCGAGCCGCAACGACAGGTTCTTCACGAAGACGGCGAGCTCGCTCTTCTTCACGTGCGACCACCAGAAGCCGGCGAACGCGGCGTTGCATCCGCCGGGGACGCCGTCGAGCGCGACCGCGTCGGCCTTGAAGAACGTCGCCTTGCCGGGCGGGATCGGCTTGTCGCGCGCGATCTCCAGCACCGCGTCGCTGATGTCGCAGGCGTAGACACGCTTCGCCTCGCGGGCGATGTACTGCGTCCAGTACCCGGTGCCGCAGGCGACCTCGAGCACGATCCTGCCGTGCAGGACCCTGGGGATGCGCTCGCGCAGCCACGCGAGCTCCGCCTGCCGTTCGGGCTTGTCGTAGATGCGCTCGTACTCGGCGGCGCGCTTTTCGTAGTACGCCCCCAGACCGGGGACAGACTCTTTTTTCCCCATCAGCTGCGGTAGTCCGCGTTGATCTTCACGTAGTCGTAGGAGAAGTCGCAGGTCCAGACGGTCGCCGTGTCGGAGCCGCGGCCGAGCGTCACGCGCACCGTGATCTCGGTCTCCTTCATCACCGCCTTGCCCTGCGCCTCGGTATAGGAGGCCGCGCGGCCGCCATCCTCGACCACCGTCACCCCGCCCAGCTGCAGGCCGACCTTCGCCGGATCCAGGTCGGCGACGCCGGCGTTGCCGACCGCGGCGAGGATGCGGCCGAGGTTGGGATCGGATGCGAAGAACGCGGTCTTCACCAGCGGCGAGTTGGCGATCGCCTTGGCCACCTGGAAGCACTCCTTTTGGGAGGAGCCCTGCTCCACGGTCACCGTGATGAACTTGGTCGCGCCCTCGCCGTCGCGCACGATCGCCTGCGCGAGCAACTGCGCGACCTCGGCCACCGTGACCGCCAGGCGGCCGAACTCCGCCGTGCCCTCGCCCACGATCTCCGGATTGCCGGCGTGGCCCGAAGCGATGATCAGCAAGGTGTCGTTGGTGGAGGTGTCGCCGTCCACCGTGATCGCGTTGAAGCTGCGGTTCGCCACGTGGCCGGCCATGTACTGCAGCGCCTCGGCGCCGATCGCGGCATCGGTGGCGATGATGCCGAGCATCGTCGCCATGTTCGGCTCGATCATGCCGGCACCCTTGGCGATGCCGGTCACGGTGATGGTGCGCCCGTCGATCACCACTTGCCGGGAGACTGCCTTCGGCACCGTGTCGGTGGTCATGATCGCCTCGGCCGCGGAAAGCCAGTTCGACCCCGAGAGGTCGGCGATGCAGGCGGGAAGCCCGGCTTCGATCCGGTCGAGGGGAAGCGGCTCCATGATCACGCCGGTCGAAAGCGGCAGGATTTGCGCGGGGTCCGCGTGGAGGAGTTGCGCCACCGCGTAGCAGGTGGCCCGGGCAGCCGCGATGCCCAGCTCACCCGTGCCGGCGTTGGCCACGCCGGTATTGACGACGATGGCGCGCACCGGCAACTGGCGCTCGAGGTGCTCGCGGCAGACCAGCACCGGGGCGGCGGCGAAGCGGTTGCGCGTGAAGACGCCGCCCACGCGCCCGCCCTCCTCGATCTCGACCAGCAACAGGTCCTTGCGGTTGGGCTTGCGGACGTGGGCCCTGGCGATGCCGAGGCGCACGCCGGCGATGCTGAGCAGATCCTCGGCGCGAGGCGGGTCGTAGTTCACTGCCATGGTGACCGTCCGGTGGGTCGCGCCGCAAGTCGAGCGCCACCGCAATTATAGCTTTCGGACCACCCTCGCCATGGCATCGGCCTCGCGGTGCCCGCCGGCGCGCGGAGCGGCTACGCCAGGCGCCCGTGGCACTGCTTGTATTTCTTCCCCGAGCCGCACGGGCAGGGGTCGTTGCGGCCCACCTTGGTGGTGGAGCGCGTGAACGGCTGCGCCTCGACGGGAGCCGCGGTCACCGCGGCCACCGAGACCTCGGGCGCCGGCTCCTCGGACACCGTGCTCGGATACTCGGCGTGCTGGTACTGCACGTTCCTCACCGCCCGCGCGGCCTCCTCGGCGCGGCGCTCGGCCTCCTCCACCTGCTCCTGGCTGCGGATCTGCACTGCCATTAGGTGGCGCGTCACCTCGCCCTTGATGGAATCGAGCATGGCGCCGAAGAGCTCGAACGCCTCGCGCTTGTATTCCTGCTTCGGCTGCTTCTGCGCGTAGCCGCGCAGGTGGATGCCCTGGCGCAGGTAGTCGAGCGCCGCGAGGTGCTCGCGCCAGTGCTGGTCGATCGACTGCAGCATCACCGCGCGCTCGTAGTGGTGCACGGCGTCGCCCTCGATCGGCGCGAACTTCGCGTCGTAGGCCTTCGTCGCCGCCTCGTTCACGCGCTCGGCGATCGCCTCGCCATCGAGCGACTCGTCGGCGTGCGCCCACTCGGCCACCGGCAGCGCGAGGAAGAACTCGCTCTCCAGCTTCTTCTCCAGGCCCGGCAGGTCCCACTGCTCCTCGACGCTGCCCGGGGGCACCATCTCCTGCACGAGCGCGCTCACCACGTCGCGGCGGATGGAGGCGATGGTCTCGGAGATGTCCCTGGACTCGAGCAGCTCGTTCCTCTGGGTATAGATCACCTTGCGCTGGTCGTTGGCGACGTCGTCGTACTCGAGCAGCTGCTTCCTGATGTCGAAGTTGCGCGCCTCGACCTTGCGCTGCGCGTTCTCGATGGAGCGCGTGACCATGCGCGCCTCGATCACCTCGCCCTCGGGAATCTTGAGCGAGCGCATGATCGACTGCAGCCGCTCGCCGGCGAAGATCTTGAGCAGCGGATCCTCGAAGGAGAGGAAGAAGCGGCTCGCGCCCGGATCGCCCTGGCGGCCGGACCGGCCGGGCAACTGGTTGTCGATGCGGCGCGACTCGTGCCGCTCGGAGCCGATGATGTGCAGCCCGCCGGAAGCGACCACGGCGTTGTGCAGCTTCTGCCAGTTCTCGCGCACCTCGGCGACGCGGCGCTCTCGATCGCTCTCGGGCAGCGCCTCGTCCGCCTTGATGCGCTGGATCTCGGGCTCGGGGTTGCCGCCGAGCACGATGTCGGTGCCGCGGCCGGCCATGTTGGTGGCGATGGTGACCTGCGCCGGGCGGCCCGCCTGCTCGACGATCTCGGCCTCGCGCGCGTGCTGCTTCGCGTTCAGCACGTTGTGCGGCATCTTCTCCTCATCGAGGAGGCGCGAGATCAGCTCGGAGTTCTCCACCGAAGTAGTGCCGACCAGGATCGGCTGGCCTTTGGCGGTGCGCTCCTTCACGTCGTTCAGGATCGCCTGGTACTTCTCCTTGGCGGTGATGAAGACCTGGTCGTTCAGGTCCTTCCTCACCATCGGGCGGTGCGTGGGGATGAGCACCGTCTCCAGGTTGTAGATGCTGGAGAATTCGAACGCCTCGGTGTCGGCGGTGCCGGTCATGCCGGCGAGCTTCTTGTAGAGGCGGAAATAGTTCTGGAACGTGATCGAGGCGAGCGTCTGGCTCTCGTTCTTGATCGAGACCCCTTCCTTGGCTTCCACCGCCTGGTGCAGGCCCTCCGACCAGCGCCGCCCGGCCATCATGCGGCCGGTGAACTCGTCGACGATCACCACCTCGTCGTTCTGCACCACGTAATGCTGGTCGCGGTGGTAGAGCGCGTGCGCGCGCACGCCCGCGTAGAGGTGGTGCATCAGCATGATGTTGGACGGGTCGTACAGGCTCGCGCCTTCCGGAAGCAGGCCCGCCTCGGTCATCAGCGCCTCGGCGTGCTCGTGGCCCTCTTCCGAGAGCATCACGGTGTGCTGCTTCAGGTCCGGCCAGTAGTCGCCGGGGCCCTTCTCGTCGGCCTGCGCGGCGAGCCGCGGGATCAGCTTGTTGATCTGGCGGTAGAGCTCGGCGGAGTCCTCCGCCTGGCCGGAGATGATGAGCGGCGTGCGCGCCTCGTCGATCAGGATCGAGTCGACCTCGTCGACAATGGCATGCGCGAACGGGCGCTGAACCATCTGATCGCGCGAATATTTCATATTGTCGCGCAGATAGTCGAACCCAAGCTCATTGTTGGTCGCGTAAGTGATGTCCGCGCCATAAGCCTCGCGGCGCTGCTCGTCGGACAGGTTGGGAACGATCACCCCGACGGTAAGGCCAAGGAAACGATAGACTTGGCCCATCCACTCGGCATCGCGCTTGGCAAGGTAATCATTGACCGTGACAACGTGGACACCAGTCCCTGGCAGCGCATTGAGATAGGTTGCGAGCGTCGCGACGAGCGTCTTGCCCTCGCCGGTTTTCATCTCGGCAATTTCGCCGCGGTGAAGCGCAATGCCACCGATCATCTGGACGTCATAGTGGCGCTGGCCAAGCGACCGCTTGGCGGCTTCGCGGACCGTCGCAAAGGCTTCGGGGAGCACATCGTCGAGCTTGGTGCCGTCGGCAAGCCGAGCCCTGAACACGTCGGTCTGGCCGCGCAATTCATCGTCGCTCATCGCGGCAATCATGGGCTCGAACGCGGCGATCGCATCGACCAGCTTGCCCATCGAGCGGACATAGCGATCGTTTGACGAACCAAAGATGCTTTTGGCCAGAGCGGCGAGCATGATGTCTTACTTCCTCAAACTGTCGAACGCGGACATGCGGGATTGCCCGCGCACGGGCGCGAGCGAGGTTGGGCGCGATGTAGGCAGCGCCCTGCCCCCCGTCAATCCAAGCGCCGGCTCGAT
>JBKJTM010000225.1:0-13232 GCA_046590805.1 Usitatibacter sp. | reverse complement strand
CCCTCCACCAGCTAGCTCACCATCGTCGGCACGCCGTTCACCCAGGTGCACTCGAAGCGCGCCGCCATCTCCCAGAATCTTCCCGCGGAGAACTTCGGCGGCATGGCGAGCGACCCGCCGTGGGCGAGCGGCGTGAGCATCGTCACCGCGAACGCGTTGATGTGATACAGCGGCAACACCGCGGTCACCCGGTCCGCGGGCCCCAGGTGGTGCTCCGCGCTGATGATCCGTGCGTTCGCGGTGACATTGGCGTGGGTGAGCATCACGCCCTTGGGCGTGCCGGTGGTTCCCGAGGTGTACATGAGGAGCGCCAGGTCGGCGGGGCCGGGCGCGCGCCGCTCAGGCGTGCCATCGGCCTCGCCCGGCAGCGCCGGCGCATCGGGATCCACCTCTACCACCACGATGGGGCGGTCGATCGTCGCCACCGTCGCGCGCACCTTCTCGCTCCAGTCGGGCGAAGCGAACACCAGCGCGCAATCGGAATGGTCGAGGACGTAGCGCATCTGCTCCGGCGACGACAGCAGGTTCACCGGGTTCACGCAGTAGCCGCCGTACATCGCGCCCAGCAGGATGCGCAGCGTGGCGAGGCCGTTGGGCATCACGAGCGAGACGTGGGCGCCGGGAGCGAGCCCCTGCCGCTCGAGCCATGCGGCGATGCGCTTGCAGGAAGCGAGGAGCTCGCCGAAGGTGAGCGTGAGGCCGGTCTCGGTGGCGATGAAGTAGGTCGCGCCGGGACGCTCGGCGGCCTGGGTATCGACGAGCGCGGTGACGGTGGTGGGTTTCAGGTCCTTCCCCAGCGCTTGAAGTGCTCGCCCAGCAACTCGTCGACGCTGGGCACGCGCTCGGGAATCTGCGACACCACGCGCGTCACGTTCATGTAGTGACGCACATTCATGTTGTCGGAAAAGTTGTTCTTCCCCCAGGTGCCGCAGCCCATGGAGAGCGACACCGGCAGCGAGTTCGAGAAGCTGCCCCCATTCGCCACCACGTGGACCTGGTTCACGATCACGCGCGCCACCGGCAGCGTGAGGCCGAGGTCGAGGGCCCTCTCCTCCTTGCGGCTGTGGAGCGAGACCGAGTGGCCCGCGCCCTGGAACGCGTAGATGCGCCGGACCATCTCCTTCGCCGCCGCGAAGTCGGGCACGCGGTAGACGGTGAGCACCGGCGAGAGCTTCTCCCCGGAGAACGGATGGCCGGGACCCACCTGCGCCTCGTCGACGAGCAGGATGCGGGCGGACTTCGCCGCCGGATCCACGAGCCTCGCCCGCTCGGCGATGGTCGCCGCCGTCTGGCCGATCACCGCGGGCGAAAGCTTGCCCTCCGGCCACATGCAGGCCTCGAGGCGCGCCCGGTCTTCGCCTGCCACACGCAGGCATCCGAGTCTCGCCAGCGCCGCCAGCATGCCGTCCGCGATCGCCTCCACCAGCACCAGGCTATTCTCCGAGGAGCAGCTGGTGGCGTTGTCGAACAGCTTCGACTGCACGATCTTCGCGGCGGCCTCCTGGAGATCGGCGCTCTCGTCGACGATCGAGGCCACGTTGCCCGCGCCCACGCCGAAGGCCGGCGTGCCGCTCGCGTAGGCCGCGCGCACGTTGGCCTGCGAGCCGGTGGCGACCACCAGGTCGCACTGGCGCATCAGCTCCGCGGTGGTCTCCTTGGTGACCGGCGCGGGCAGCATCTGCACCAGGTCCCCGGGCGCGCCGATCCTTTCGAACTGGGCATGGATGTACTCGATCAGCTTCGCGCAGGTGCTCGCGCCCTTGGGCGAAGGCGCCACGATCACGGCATTGCGCGCCTTCAGGCTGTTGATGATCTTGTTCGCCGGCGTGGCCGCCGGATTGGTCGAGGGCGTGATCGCGCACACCACCCCCACGGGCCGGCCGATCTCGACGATGCCGCGCGCGCGGTCCTCGCTCATCACACCCACGGTCTTCATGCCGTGCAGGTCGCGCAGCAGCCCGAGCGTCTTCCTGTGGTTCTTGAGCACCTTGTGCTCGACTTCGCCGATGCCGGTATCGCGCACCGCCATCCCGGCGAGCTCGCGGTTGCGTGCCGGCTCCAGGATCGCCCAGCCGGCGGCGGCCACCAGTTCGTCCACCCGCGCCTGGTCGTAGCCGTCGGCCACCGCCTGCGCGGCGCGCGCGCGCGCCACCAACCCGGCGACCAGCGCCGCGGCGGGCGACGGCGCCTCGAGGTGCTTGGATCTATCCACCGCGTGCCTCCTTCTGCCTGTAGTGGGAGAGCATCGCGCGCACCACCGGCCATGCGAGGCCGAGGATCGCGAGGCCGAGCACCACCCCGCTCACCGGCCGCGTGAAGAACACCGTCCAGTCGTTGTCGAAGCTCACCATCGTCGTCATGAAGTTGCTCTCCGCCAGCGGCCCGAGGATGGTGCCGAGCACCAGCGGGGCGAGCGGGAACTTGAAGCGCTCGAAGAGGAAGCCGAGCAGGCCGAAGACCGCCATCACGTAGAGGTCGGGGAGGCTATTCCTCTGCGCGAAGGCGCCCACGAAGCAGAACACCACCACGAACGCGGAGACGATCGCCTCGGGCGCATCGAGCACCCTGCAGAGCGGCTTGATGGCGAAATAGCCGAGGATGCACTTGCCGATGGTCGCCGCGAACACGGTGGCGAACACCAGGTGGATCAGCTCCGGGCTCTTCACGAACACCTGCGGGCCCGGCTGGATGCCATGCAGCAGGAATGCGGCGAGGATGATCGCGGTGGCGCCGCTTCCCGGGATGCCCATCGCGAGGAGCGGCACGAAGGCGCCGCCGACCGATGCCGTGGCCGCGGTCTTCGCCGCAACGATGCCTTCGGGCGCGCCGCTGCCGAGCGTCTTGCCGTTCTTGCCGTACTGGTGCTCGATGCCGTAGGCGACGAAGGACGACACGGTCGCGCCCGCGCCCGGCACGATGCCGACGAGGATCCCCACGACGGTGCCGCGAATGAACGTGGCCTTCATCCGCATCATCTCGGCCCACTTCGGAAACGCGGTCTTGAAGCGTCCGTCGCCGGCGGCGGCCGAGACCTTGCTGGCGAAGCCGGTCTCCATGCGCGTCAGCACCTCGCCGATGCCGTAGGCGCCCACCATCACCAGCAGGAACTCGATCCCGTCCTGCAGGAAGGGCAGCCCGAAGGCGAACCGCTCCGCGCCATAGATGCCGTCGACGCCCACGGTGGCGATCAGAAGACCGATGCAGAGGCTGATGAGCGAGTTGGCGAGCGACGCCCCGGACAGCGTCACCACGCTCGCGAGCCCGAAGAACACCACCGCGAAGAACTCGGGCGTGGAAAAGCTCAACGCCACCTTCGCGATCGGCTGCGTGAGGACGACCATCACGATCGAGGACACGATGCCGGCGGCGAACGCGGCCACCAGCGCCCAGCCGAGCGCGAGCGCCGCCTGGCCCTTGCGCGTCATCTCGTAGCCGTCCCAGAGGAGCGGCACGTCCATCGGCTCTCCGGGGATGCGGAAGATGATCGCCGTGATGGCGCCCCCGTAGGTGCCGGCCACGTACATCGCGGTGAGCAGGATCAGCGCCGGGCCCACGCCCATCTTGTAGGTAAAGGGCAGGGCCAGCACCACGCCCATCACCAGGGTGAGGCCGGGCAACACCGCGACCAGCATGCCGAGGATCAGGCCGATCCACAGCACCATGAAGTTGACCGGCGTGAAGATGCTGGCGAATCCGCCCGCCAGTCCCGAGAGCGCGTCCAAGGGTCAGGTCACCCCGATGGCGCGCATCAACGCGATCGAGAGCTCGCGGAAGGGACCTGCGCCCAGCGGCAGCGAGATGTAGGCGATGCGCATGAACACCACGACGAGGACGAGGCTGCCGACGAGGCCGATCGCCGCGGACGAGGCCGGGCGGCGCAGCCCGCCGACCCACGGGAAGATGCCGAGGAAGAGCGCGGTGGTGAGGAAGAACCCGGTCCAGGGCACCGCGATCACGTAGGCGGCGATGAGCGCGATGCCGCCGAAGAGCATCGGCAGGTCCCGGGGCGCGGGCTTTTCCCCCGCGAGGCCGAGCGGGTCGACCGAGACCATGCCCGTGGCGGTGAAACGGGACCGCGCCACCAGCCGCTTCACGATCTCGTAGGCGCAGAGCAGGCCCATCACCACGATGATCGCCTTCGGCCACACCGCCGGGCTGATGCGCCCGCCGGTATCCACCTCGATGCCGGCCGCCAGCCCATAAAGAACGATGGAGGCGACCAGCATCACGCTGTGCGGCAGGACCTGCCTCAGCTTGAGCGGCATCGGGGTGGGCGTCAGGACTTCTTCGGCAGGTTCGCCTCGATCAACGCGAGCTGCTCGGCGATGAAGGCAGCCGCCTTGTCGGCCGCGATATAGCTGTCGGCGAAGGCGAGCTCGTCGGAGAGATATTTCCTGAACTCGTCCGAGCGCGCGCACTTGTCCATGGCCGCGGACAGCGCCTTCACGTGGGCGGGATCGGTGCCGGCGCGCGCCACCACCGAGCGGAACTGGCTGATGGCGAAGGCTACGCCGTACTTGCTCGCGAGCGGGATGTCCTCGTAGCCCACCTGCGGCTTCTCGGCGAAGAAGACGATCGGGCGCATCTGCTTGGATTCGAGGAAGCTCCTCACGTCGCCGGCCTGCTCGACGAGGACATCGGCATGGCCGCCGAGGATCGAGGCATACCGCTCGCCTGGCTGCGCGAACGGCACCGAGCGGAACTTCGAGCCTTTGTCGTTGAACTTGTTGACGTGCATCTCGTCGGGGCTGCCGAAGCCGGTGATGCCGGCCTTGATCTCGCCTTTTTTCGAATCGGCGAGCAGGTCGTCGAAGGTCTTCCACTTCGAATCCATCTTCACGAAGAGCCCGGTGGGCTGGCGGATCATCACGCCGAGCGGGACCAGGTCCGAAAGCTTGTAGCGCCCCTTGCCGCCGGCGAGCGTGCCGAGCGTGTCGCCGATGAAGAGCGCGATCGAGTGGCCATCGGGCGGCGACGAGAGGAGCTTCGCCATCCCCGTATTGCCGGTGGCGCCGGGAACGTTGAGGATCGGCATCGAGACCTTGAGCTCCGGCTCGAGCAGCTTCGCCATGCGGCGCGCGAGCTGGTCGGCGCCGCCGCCGGGACCCCAGGGAACGATGAACTCCACCGGGCGGGAGGGAAAGGCCTGCGCGAAGGCGAGACGCGGTGCCACCGCGAGGGTGGAGCCCGCGATCAGCAGCGAGCGGCGTGTTCTGCAATGCGGATTGCGTTCGTCCATCGCGTTCTCCTCGGTGGGGTGGGTGTTGCGGCTCTTGGGCCTTCGCGGCAATCATGCCATGCGGGCGGCACTGTTGACAGCGGGTGGAGCGTCTGCGAGGTTTCGTTTTCCGGATATGTTTTCCCCGCTGGCCGAGAGGATGCGTTCGAGGTGCTGACCCTGACGGCGCTGCAGCTGGCCCTGTTGTGCGCGGGCGCGGCCGTGGGCGGCGCGATCTTCGGCGTGATCGGCTTCGCCTATGGCGTGCTGATCTCGCTCTTCATCCACCACGCCTTCGCGGCGCCGGACGTGGTCTTCGTCGTGGTCGGCGGCGCATTCATCCTCAACCTCTTCTACCTGCCGCGGTTCTGGCGCGAGATCCGCTGGCGCGGGGCGGCTCCGTACATGGCCGGCGCGACGCTCGGGCTGCCGATCAGCCTGTGGCTGCTCACCCAACTGGATGCGCGCGCGGTGCGCTCGTTCGTCGCGGTGGTGATCATCCTCTACGGGCTGTTCGCGCTGCGGCAGCAGTCGCGGGCGCCGTTTCGCTTCACCGGTGCCCATGGGAAGGCGGTCGATGGCGGCGTGGGATTCGCGGGCGGGCTGATCGGCGGCATCTCGGGGCTGGGTCCGCTGGTGCCCGGCGTGTGGTTCGGGCTGCGCGGCATGGACAAGGTGGCGCAGCGGTCGCTCGCGCAGCCCTTCGGCCTCTACATCCAGGGGTTCATGGTGGCGTGGCTGCTGCTTTCCGGCGCGGTGAGCCGCAGCGCGATCGAGGGGCTGGCGATCGCCACGCCGATCATGCTCGGCGCGGCGTATCTCGGTCTCAAGGTGTTCGACCGGTTGAGCACCTCGCTCTTCCAGCGCAGCGTGGTGGTGCTGGCGATCCTGGGCGCGGCGGTGTTGCTGGGGAGGCAGCTATGAGGCTCGATGCGTGGTTGCTGCATCTTCCCCTGGTGAGGCCGTACAAGCTGGCGTTCGGGCCGGTGGAGGCGCTCGATACGGTGGTGGTGCGCGTCGCCCGTGATGACGGTTCCGAAGGGTATGGCGAGGCGACGCTGCTCACGGGATATACCGACGAGACCATCGGCGGGACGTGGGCGCAGGTGGGCGAGATCTTCGCGGCGGCGGGTTCGGGCTCGTTCGATCTCGGGGCAACGCTCGATCGTCTCGACGCGACCCATCCATTTCTCACCACCGCGTTTCGCACCGCGGGAGAGATGGCGGACGGTTCCGCTTTGCTTTCTCTCGATGCCCCCGCACGCGTGCCGATCCTCGGATTGCTGCAGGGGGAGAGCGAGGAGCGGCTGCTCGCGGAGGCGGACGCGCTTCTTGCGCAGGGCTATCGCACGGTCAAGGTGAAGGTGGGGTTCGACGCGGTTCGCGATGCGGCGATGGTGGCGATGGCGCAACACGCGGTGGCGGGACGCGCGCGCATCCGCCTCGATGCCAACCAGGGGTATTCCGCGCGCGATGCCATCGAGTTCGTCTCGCGGCTCTCGAGCGAATCGATCGAGCTCTTCGAGCAGCCGTGCGCCGCCGGGGATTGGGAGGCGCATGCCAGGGTGGTGCCCGTGGCCCGCGACCGTGGCATCCCGCTGATGCTCGACGAGTCGATCTACAGCGAGCGCGAGATCGAGATGGCCGCCGAACGCGGCGCCGCCGGCTATATCAAGGTGAAGCTGATGAAGTTCTGCAGCCTAGAGCGGCTGGTGGCGGCGATCGCCCTGGTGCGCAAGCGGGGCAAGACCCCCGTCCTGGGCAACGGCGTCGCCACCGACCTCGGCTGCTGGATGGAGGCCTGCGTCGCCGCCCGCCACCTCGACAATGCCGGCGAGATGAACGGCTTCCTCAAGCCCCGGGAGCGCCTGCTCGCCGACCCGCTGGTCTTCCGCGATGGCTGCATCGAGATCCCCGCCGGCTGGCGCCCGCGGGTGGACGCAGCGGCCCTCGACCGCCTTGCAATAAATGGTGTCGGAGTCGATTTTTAAAATTCGACTCCGACACCATTTTTCATACAATGGAACATCGAAGGAGGCCTCCATGACAACCAGCCCCAGCGTACGTCCCCTGAACGCCGCGGTCGGCGCCGAGATCACGGGCATCGACGTAGCTCGCCTCAGCGAGGCGCAGTTCAAGGTCGTCGAGTCCGCGTGGTACGCCCACTCGGCCCTGCTCATCCGCGGCCAGCAGCTTGACGACGACGACCTGATCGCCTTCAGCCGCCGTTTCGGCGAGCTCGACCCGCCCCCGGTCAACGAGAACGGCAAGACATTCGTCGAGGGCCATCCGGAGATCTACGTGGTCTCCAACGTGATCGGGCCCGACGGAGTCCCGATCGGCAGCCTCGGCGCAGGCGAAGCGGTATGGCATACGGACATGTCGTACCTGCCCGAGCCACCCGATGCCTCGATGCTCTACGCGCTCGAAGTGCCCCCGGAAGGCGGCGACACCTGGCTCTGCGGTATGGAAGCCGCGCTGCGCGCCCTGCCTCCCGACCTCCTGAAGCGGGTGCGCGACCTCGAGATCAAGCACGACGGCACCTATAACTCGGGCGGCTACCTTCGCAGGGGCCTCGAGGCCACCAGCGACCCAATGACCTCGGTCGGCACGCCGCATCCGATCGTCTGCGCGCATCCCGTAACCGGCCGCCCGATCCTCTACCTGGGCCGGAGGCGCAACGCGTACGTCATGGGCTTGGCGCTCGAGGAAAGCGAGCGCCTGCTCGACCAGCTGTGGCACTACGCGAGCTTGCCCGCCAACTCCTTCGCGCACCGCTGGCGCGTGGGCGACCTGCTGATGTGGGACAACCGCAGCACCATGCACCGGCGCGATCCGTTCGATGCGCAGCAGCGCCGCATCATGCATCGCACGCAGATCAAGGGCCAGGCGACACCGCGGCCTTTCACGGGCCAGCTGTCGGCGCGAGGCATGGCGGCTTGAAAGGTATGGGGGTCCGCGCCTTCGGCGGCGCGGAAGCGCTGGAAATGCTCGACTGGCCGGTGCCCGAACCGGGGCCGGGCGAAGCCCGGGTGAAGCTCGCGATGGCGGGCGTCAACTACATGGACGTCTATATGCGAAGCGGCCAATACGCGCGCTCGCAGACGTATGCCACGCCGCTGCCCTTGCTGCTCGGTATGGAAGGCGCGGGGGTGGTCGATGCGCTCGGCGCCGATTGCGAAGGCATCCGCGTGGGCGATCGCGTCGCGTATTGCATCTCGCGCGGCGCGTATGCCGAGTATGCCGCGGTGCCGGCGTGGCGGCTGGTGCGCGTTCCCGACGAAGTGGACTGGTCGCTCGCCGTGGCGTTGCAGTTGCAGGGCTCGACCGCGCACTACCTCACGCACTCGTTATTCCCGCTGCAACCGGGCCACACCTGCCTCGTGCATGCCGGTGCGGGCGGCGTGGGGCAGCTGCTGGTGCAGCTCGCCGTGGCGCGCGGTGCGCGCGTCATCGCGACTGTCGGATCGCAGGACAAGGCCGCGATCGTGAAATCGCTCGGAGCCGATCAAGCGATCCTCTACCGCGACGTCGATTTCCGCGACGCCCTGCTCGAGCACACCAGTGGCCAGGGTGTCGACGTGGTGTACGACTCCGTCGGGCGCGACACGGTCCACAAGAGCATCCGCTGCCTCAAGAAGCGCGGCACCTGCGTGATGTTCGGAGCGAGCTCCGGTCAGGTGGAAGGGATCGCCCCGCTCGAGCTGGCGGAAGCCGGGTCGGTGTTCTTCACGCGCCCGCACCTCGCGGACTACATGCAGCCGCGGGAGGTGCAGGAGCGCGCCCGTGCGCTCTTCGGGCTGGCCTTGTCAGGGCAACTGCGCGCCGCGCTCGATCGCACGTTCAGGCTGGAGCAGCTGGCCGATGCGCATCGCCGGCTGGAAGCGCGCGAGACGCGCGGCAAGCTGCTGGTCGCGATCTAGCCTCAGTCGCGCCGCGCCACCAGCCCGAGGATGAATCCGACCGCCAGGGCGCCACCGATCAGCGGCCACGGGTTTTCATGCACATACTCGTCGGTGGCGCGCGCTGCGGCAGTCGTGGCGTCGTGGGCCGCGCCCTGCAGCTCACGAATGCGGCGCCGCGCCGCCGAGAGGTTCGCTTCCACCGAGGCGCGCAGCTCGCTCGCCTTGTCGCCCGGTACGGAGGCCATGGCGCGCAGCAGAGATTCGGTATCGCCGGCCAGCTTGTTGAAGTCCGCGAGCAGCTCGCCGCGGGCGGAGGAGACTTGGGATTCCTGGGCCATGGTTGTGGTTCCTTCTAGGCAGGGGAACCCCTTGGACCGGATTCGGGCGACATAATTCCTCGCGCGCCCGAGCCGTTACACTGGCCTCATTCGGCATGCCGGGAGGAGAAGCCCCTTGGATTTCGAACGTTGGCGATCGCCCGCGATGGTGCTCGCGTGCGCGGGCCTGGTGCTGATGCTGGCGCTCGGCATCCGGCAGAGCTTCGGCCTCTTCCTGCGCCCGATGTCGATCGAGCTCGGCTGGGGCCGCGAGACGTTCTCCTTCGCCATCGCGTTGCAGAATCTCGTCTGGGGCCTGGCGATGCCTTTCGCCGGCGCCATCGCGGATCGCCACGGCGCCGGACGCGTCATCGCCGCCGGCGGCCTGCTCTATTCGGCCGGCCTGCTCGCGATGGCCCATGCGACGAGCCCGCTGCTGTTCAGCTTGTCGGCCGGGCTGCTGGTCGGGCTGGGCCTGTCCGGAACCGGCTTCGGCGTGGTGCTCGCGGTCGTAGCGCGCGCGTATCCTCCGGAACGGCGCTCGGTCGCGGTGGGCATCGCCGGCGCGTGCGGATCCTTCGGCCAGTTCGCGATGCTTCCGGGCGGCCAAGGGCTGATCAGCACGTTCGGCTGGGTGGGTGCGCTCGCGGCCTTCGCGATCCTGGCCTTCCTGATGATTCCCCTGGGAGGCGCGCTCGCCGGGCGCAATGCCGCCGCGAACGAGAGCACGCAATCGATCGGCGCGGCGCTCGCCGAGGCGGCGAAGCATCGCGGTTTCTGGCTGCTCACCGGATCGTTCCTGGTGTGCGGCTTCCAGACCATCTTCATCATGACGCACCTGCCGGCCTACCTCGTCGATCGCGGCTTGAGCGTACAGCAGGGAATGGTGGCGCTCGCGACGATCGGTCTCTTCAACATCGCCGGCTCGCTCGCCGCCGGGGCGCTCGGCGCGCGCTTCAGCCGCAAGCTGCTCCTCGCGGGGGTGTACGCGTTGCGCACGGTGGCCATCGCCCTCTTCATCGCGGCGCCGACGAGCGCGGCGAGCGCGTATCTCTTCGCGGCGGTGATGGGATTCACGTGGCTGGGCACGGTGCCGCTCACGAACTCGCTCGTGGGACAGATCTTCGGCGTGAAGTACCTTTCGACGCTGTTTTCGATCAGCTTCCTTGGCCACCAGCTCGGCGCTTTCGCGGGCGCATGGGCCGGCGGCGCGATCTTCGATGCCACGGGGTCGTACCAGGCGGTGTGGCTGGTGTCCATCGCGCTGTCGGTCGTCGCGTGCGCGTTGTGCCTTCCGATCGATGAACGCGCGATCGTCCGACCCGCGCTGCGGGGCGCCGCATGAGCGCGGTGCGCAGCGGGGCCGCGCCGTCGCTTTCGGCGGACGTGCACGCGCTCATGGACGCGCTGCCCATGGCGGCAGCCATCGTCGCACCCGATGGCGCAGTGCTGCACGCCAACGCCGCGATGCGTGCGCGTGCCGGACGCTCCGATCCCGCGGCACTCCCCGGCGCCCACGTGGCGACGAGCGAGCTCGGCCGCTGCGTCTTCCTGTTGCCCGAGCCCGTGCCCGACCCGCAGATGCAACGCCTGGCATCTCTCGGGTTCATGCTCGCCGGCGTCTGCCACGAAGTGTCGAACCCGCTCGCGGCGATCCACTCGATGGTGCAGATCCTGCAATCGCGCCGCGGCGTGACACCGCAGACGCTGCAGAAAGGCCTGGGCTCCATCGCGGGCAACATCGTGCGCGTGCTCGCGATCACGCGAAAGCTGGGCGATTTTTCGCGCGTCACCGGAGATGCGCCGCAGCCGCACGCGATCGATACCGCGGTGCGCGAGGCGCTCGGGCTGCTGCGCCACAGTCGTTGGGGAGACTCGGTGCAGGTCACGTACACGGGGCTTGCGGAGGCGGTCGCGCGCGCGCGGACGGGCGAGCTGCAGCAGGTGTTCTTCAACGTGATGCTGAACGCGGCACAGGCGATGGAAGGCGCGGGGCACATCGATGTGCGCAGCGAACGCGACAGCCGCGGGCGCTTCCGCGTAGTGATCCGCGACAGCGGGCCGGGCATACCGCCGCAGAACCTGCAGCGCATCTTCGAGCCCTTCTTTACCACCAAGGCGCCCGGCGAAGGCACCGGCCTGGGCCTGGCGATCTGCTACGAAATCGTCCAGGAGCTGGGCGGTTGCATCAAGGCGACCAACGACCCCGACGGTGGCGCCTGCATGACGATCGTCCTGCCGGGAGCGCAATAGCCATGGCGACGCCACGCTCCGAACGCCTCTTCGTCATCGAGGACGATCCCGGCGTCTCCGAGGTGGTGAAGCTGCTCCTCGCGCGCGAAGGCTACGTCGTGGAAACCTCCGCGACGGTGAAGGAGAGCGTGCGCCGCATCGCAGCGGGTGCTTTCGACCTCGTCATCAGCGACCTGAAGCTGCCCGATGGCACGGGGCTCGACGCGTTGCGGCTGATCCACGAGAAGGACCGCACGCTGCCGCTCATTTTGATGACGAGCTACTCGTCGCTGGAAAACGCGATCGCGGCGTTGCGCGCGGGCGCCGTCGACTACATCATCAAGCCGTTCGACAACGACGAGATGCTGCACGCGGTGAAGCGAGCGCTCAACGAGCGGCGCATGAGCCGCGAGAACGCCGCCTTGCGGCGCACGCTCGCGAGCGCCTACGCGCAACGCCCGATCCTGGGCGACAGTCCCGGGATGAGGAAGGCGCTCGAGCGCATGGGCAAGGCCGCGCAGTCCGAGGCGAACGTGCTCATCACCGGCGAATACGGCACCGGCAAGGAGCTGCTCGCCCATGCGCTGCACTCGCGCGGACCACGAGCCGACGCTCCCTTCGTGCCGGTGAAGTGCGGCGCGCTGGCCTCCGCGGTGCTCGACGCCGAGCTCTTCGGACGCGCCTCGGGCCCCGAGCGCAACGATGGCCTCATTCGCGAGGCGCACGGCGGCACGTTGTACCTGGACGAGATCTCGGAGCTCAGCGCCGCGCTGCAGGCGAAACTGCTGCGCGTTCTGCAGGACAAGATGGCGCGCGCGCTCGGCACGGGACAGGCCTATGCGGCGGATGTGCGCTTCGTCGCGGCGGCGCATTGGGACCTGGAGCAGGCGGTAGCACAGGGCCGCTTCCGCCAGGAGCTCTACTACAGCCTGAACGTAATCACGTTGTCGCTGCCGCCGCTGCGCGAGCGGGGCACCGACGTGCTGATGCTGGCAAGCCATTTCGCCGCGCACTATTCGCGCAAGCTGGGCAAGCGCGTGCGCGGCTTCGATGCCGAGTTCGCCTCCTTTCTCGAGCGCCATCCGTGGCCCGGCAACGTGCGCGAGCTCGAGCATTTCATGGAGCGCGCGGTGATCTTCGCGGAGGGCGACACGCTCACCGGCCGGGACCTCGCCGAGGTCGCCCCCGCCCCGCCGATGGTGGGCGCGGCCCCGGCTGCGCAGGCTTCGGGCCCGCCCCTCGCGGTCGAGGAATACATCCGCGACGTGGTGGAACGCTTCCAGGACACGCGCAACGAGGCCGAGTTGGCACGCATGCTGGGCATCGGCCGCAAGGCGCTCTGGACACGCCGCCGGCTGTGGGGCTTGAAGCGCATGCGGCGCACGGCGGCTTGAGCGCACCTTGTTTCCTTAGGAAAGACTTGTTTCTCATGGAAACGCGCGCCTTGCCATTGCGGCGCGAGCACGCTCGAAGGGCTTGCATTCGCAGCGCCAACTTGTTTTTATCGAGCTTCAGCGCATAACGAACTTTAGGAGAACCACATGGCCGAGCAGAAACCCG
>JBKJTM010000422.1:0-3138 GCA_046590805.1 Usitatibacter sp. | reverse complement strand
CACTCGCGCCTGTGGCGATTGCACCGCGTGCTGCGACGGCTGGGTCGTCGGCGTTATCGAGGGCCACGAGATGAAGCCCGGCACGCCCTGCCATTTCCGCGGCGACCACTGCTGCGCGATCTACGAGCGCCGTCCCCAATACCCATGCCGCGAGTTCATGTGCGGGTGGCTGCTTCCCGACAGCCCCTTTCCCGAGCACTTCCGTCCCGACAAGCTGGGCGTGATGGTGATCCAGATGAAATGGCGCGGGCGCGAGGCGTACGTGCTGCGTTCGGCAGGGCGCGATCCCGACGCGGCGCTGATCCGCTGGATGCAGGAGCTGGGCGCGAAGACCGGGCGCCCCTTCTTCTACGAGCTGGGTGGCGAGCGCTTCGGCTTCGGCCCGCCCGAGTTCCAGCGCGAGATGAGCGAGAAGGTCGCGCGCGGGGAGACGCTCTGGTAGGGTGGCCCACATGAAGACGAAACCCGAGGCTGCGGGTGCCCGTGTCAGTGGCCGGGGCAGGGCCCGGCTGGGCGAGCTGCTGGTGACCGAGGGGCTCGTCACCGCGCAGGACCTCGAGATCGCGCTCGCGGCGAGCGCCGCCAGCGGCAAGCCGATCGGGCGCTCGCTGGTGCAAAGCGGCGCTATCAGCGAGGAGAAGCTCGCGCGGGTGCTGTCGCGCCAGCTCGACGTGCCCTTCGTCGACCTCGCCCACTACGACTTCCGCCCGGATCTGGTGAAGCTCCTGCCCGAGGCGGCGGCGCGCCGCCTTCGCGCGGTGGTGCTCGATCGCCAGGGCGATGGGCTGGTGGTCGGCGTGGCCGACCCGGGCGACGTCGCCGCGGCCGACGACCTCGAGCGCATCCTCAAGCGCCCGATCACGATCGCGGTCGCGCCGGAGACCCAGGTGCTCGCGGTCCTCGATCGCCTCTACCGCCGCACCGACGAGATCACCGGGCACGCGCGCGCGCTCGAGAAGGACATCGGCGTCACCTACGAACCCGGCAAGGCGGCCGCCGACAAGGAGGAGGCGCCGGTGGTGCGCCTGCTGCAGTCGCTTCTCGAGGACGCGGTGCAGGTACGGGCCTCGGACGTGCACATCGAGCCGCAGGAGCGCGGCCTGCAGATCCGCTTCCGCATCGACGGCGTGCTGCAGCCGCAATCCTCCGCGGACTCGAGGATCGCCGCCGCGCTCACCCAGCGCCTGAAGCTGATGGCGGACCTCGACATCTCCGAGCGCCGCCTGCCGCTGGACGGCCGCTTCTCGGTGAGGGTGCGCGACCGCGACATCGACGTGCGCATGTCGACGCTCCCCGGCCAGCACGGAGAATCGATCGTGCTGCGCCTGCTCGACCAGTCGGGTACGGTGCGCGGGCTGGACGGCATCGGCATGCCCGAGGCCATGGTGACCCGGCTGCGCTCCATCCTGCGCACCGGCTCGGGCATGGTGCTGGTCACCGGGCCCACGGGCGCCGGCAAGACCACTACCCTGTATGCGGCGCTCTCGGAGATGGACCTCGTGGCGCAGAAGGTGGTGACCGTCGAGGACCCGGTCGAGTACCGGCTGCCCGGCATCGTGCAGGTGCAGGTGAACGAGAAGATCGAGCTCACGTTCGCTCGCGTGCTGCGCGGCACGCTCCGCCAGGACCCCGATGTGGTGATGGTGGGCGAGATGCGCGACGCCGACACGGTCGAGATCGGGCTGCGCGCGGCGCTCACCGGCCACCTGGTGCTCTCCACATTGCACACGCGCGATGCGGCGAGCGCGATGTTCCGGCTGCTCGACATGGGCGCCACCAGCTACATGGTCGCCACCTGCCTGCGCGCCGTCGTCGCCCAGCGTCTTTGCCGCCTGATCTGCAAGAGCTGCAGCCAGGAGGCTACGACCACCGTCCAGGAACGCGCCTGGCTCACGTTCGCCGGCGGCGAGGAAGCGACGTGGATCCCCACGCGCCGCGGCGCGGGCTGCTCCCACTGCAGCGGCACCGGCTACCGCGAGCGCACCGGGCTGTACGAGATGTTCGTCATGGACGACTCCCTCACCCAGGCGGCGATTGCCGGCAGCGGGGCGCCGCTGCTCGCGGCAGCGCGCGCGAGCATGCGCGGGCATACGCTCACCGACCATGCGCTGGCGCTGGTGTGGGAAGGAAGGACCTCGGTCGCTGAGGCGATGCACGTGACCAGCGCCGGCGAGGACTGAGCTAGGGAGCCTCTGAACAATGACCAGGGGATGTGCGTTGCGGCAGATGCGGATGGATGCTAGGCGCGAGGTGCGGCGAATGGCCAGCCCCCTTCGCAAGCCGAGCAACAACGCAGACGCCGCATCTGCCGCAACCCCGGCGACACCGCATGAAGTTCGGGCAGCATCTCGGGGGACGGGCGATTTCGGGCCGCTTCGTCGTTGCTCGTCCTTGCAAGGTAGTCGACCTTGCTTCGGACTCGCGCCTAGAATCGTCACCGAAATCGACCCGTCGCACACCCCTGCTCATTGTTCAGAGGCTCCCTAGTGCCGACCTACGCCTACCGCGGGCGGGGCGCCGACCTGGCGCCGGTGAGCGGGACGATCGAGGCCGAGTCGCCGGCCATGGTGGTGCAGGAACTGGTGGCGCGAGGCGTGGTGGTGACCGATGTCGACGCGCCGCGCACCGCGGCCGCCACCGCGCCGGCCGCGCCGCCCTTCTGGGAGCGCCTCGCATCTGGCGCCATCACCGACGTCGACAAGATCCTCTTCTCGCGCCAGATGCACACGCTGCAG
Organism: Usitatibacter sp.; assembly: GCA_046590805.1. Taxonomy (GTDB): domain Bacteria; phylum Pseudomonadota; class Gammaproteobacteria; order Burkholderiales; family Usitatibacteraceae; genus Usitatibacter. The sequence continues at coordinate 403 of JBKJTM010000422.1, read as the reverse complement.
CGCGCCAACGTGCCGATCCTGCGCGCGCTCGCCGGGCTGCAGGAGTCCGCCGCGAACGCCAGGTTCGCCGAGGTGCTGGGCGACGTGCGCTCCAGTCTCGAGCAGGGGCGGGAGCTTTCGGTGGCCCTGGCGCGCCATCCCGCGGTGTTCTCCTCCTTTTATATAGCGATGGTGCGCGTGGGCGAGGTGAGCGGGCGCCTCGCCGAGGTCTTCAACCGACTCTTTATCCACCTCGAGTTCGAGCGCGACGTGCGCGAGCAGATCAAGGCGGCGCTGCGCTACCCCCTGTTCGTGCTGATCGCCGCGGCGATCGCGTTGGTGGTGCTCAACATCTTCGTGATCCCGGTGTTCGCCAGCGTCTTCGGCACCCTGAACGCGCGCCTGCCGTTGATGACGCGCGTGC
>JBKJTM010000510.1:0-4141 GCA_046590805.1 Usitatibacter sp. | reverse complement strand
AGCTTCTTCATCAGGCGCGCCTTCTCCTCGACCACGATCAGCTGCCCCTTGCTCACCACGCCGATGCGGTCGGCCATCTCCTCGGCCTCCTCGATGTAGTGGGTGGTGAGCAAGGGGCAGCTGATCGTGGTCGAGGAGAAGGCGCGCCTGATGAAGAAGCTCGGCAAGAAGCAGCTCACGCTGCATCTCGCGCAGCCTCTGGCGGCCGTGCCGCCGGGTCTCGAGGAGTGGCGCCTGGCGCTCAGGAACGAGGGCGCCGACATCGAGTACAACTTCGAGGCCGACGACGAGCGCAGCATCCCGGCGCTGCTGAAGCGCCTCGATGAGGTGGGCGTTGGCTTCCGCGACCTGCAGACGCGCCAGAGCTCGCTCGAGGACATCTTCGTGAGCCTCACCAGCACCCGTCCATGAACCGCCACGGGATCCTCGCGATCTACAAGTTCGAGATGGCGCGCTTCAGGCGCACCCTGTGGCAAAGCCTCGCGACACCGGTCCTCACGACTTCGCTCTACTTCGTGGTGTTCGGCGCCGCCATCGGGCCGCGCATGGCCGAGATCGACGGCGTGACCTACGGCGCCTTCATCGTGCCGGGCCTCATCATGCTGGCGGTATTCACCGAGAGCCTCAACAACGCGTCGTTCGGCATCTACCTGCCGAAATTCACCGGCACCATCTATGAGTTGCTGTCGGCGCCGGTGTCGCCGCTCGAGATCGTGCTCGCCTACGTGGGCGCGGCGGCCACCAAGTCGGTGCTGCTGGGCATAGTGATCCTCGCGACCGCCAACCTCTTCGTGCCGGTGCGCGTCGAGCATCCGTTGTGGATGGCGGCCTTCCTGGTGTTGACCGCGACCACCTTTTGCCTGTTCGGCTTCGTGATCGGCATCTGGGCGAAGGGCTTCGAGCAGCTTTCCTTCATCCCGATGCTGGTGGTGACTCCGCTCACCTTCCTTGGCGGCGCGTTCTACTCGATCGACATGCTGCCGCCCGCGTGGCGCACCTTCAGCCTCTTCAACCCGGTGGTGTACCTGATCAGCGGCTTCCGCTGGTGTTTCTACGGCACGGCCGACGTGAGCTTCGGCGCCAGCCTCGCGATGACGCTCCTCTTCTTCGCGGCGTGCCTCGCGCTTGCGGCGTGGATCTTCAGGACCGGCTATCGCTTGAAGAGCTGAAGCATCTCGAGCGAGCGCGCAATGCTCAGTCAAGCCTCACGTAGGTGATCGTGGCCTCCGCCACCCAAGGTCCGCCGCGCGGACCGTCCCCGCCGGCGCGAGCTTCCTCGCTGTCTGTCGCGTGGTCGGCGTGGCCACCTTCCTCGCCTATGCATGCGGGGGCCCGATCAATGCGATCTGGGCAGGCAAACCCTGGGTGAGCGCCGCGAAAGAGGTCCTCGACGCGGCGATCTACGCCGTGGTGAGCGCGTGCGCCTTCGCCTGGCTCTGGCCGCGCTAGCCGGGCCCGTTTGGTGCTGACCGCGGCGACGATCGTGAGCAGGTCCGTCGCCCGGCGCCTGGGCATCTCGTCGCGCTCATCCAGCGATTCGTCCCGTAACACGAGGGTTGTTAGGGCAAAACGGGTTTTTCATTCGCCTGATCCAGCGGATCACCAGTGATCCAGTGGATCAGGCGAGCCAAAAACACCAAACGCGTCCCCCTCACCTCAACGCCGACGTGGACGCTGACACCCGGGTAACCCTGATCAATCGCCGCTTTGAACCGGAGCCTCCACGACCGGCGGGACGGGGCGCGAGCGCCTCGCGGCCATCCGGAAGACCTTGGCGGCGAGCCGGTAGAACGATCGGATTCCAAGCAGCGCCAGGATCGCCTGGAAGAACGTGAGCACGAACGCGAAGAACGGGTTCATGCGCTCGTTCCTCCAGCGGAACTTGGCGAACGCGCGGTCGCGCGAGATCTCGATCGAGTCGTAGAACGTCGGCACCACCAGCAGCGTGAGCAACGTCGAGGTGATCGTGCCGCCGATGATCGCGACCGCCATCGGCCGGTAGAACTCGCCGCCTTCGCCGACGCCGATCGCCACCGGCATCATGCCGGCGATGAGCGCGAAGGTGGTCATCAGGATCGGGCGGAGCCGGATGGCGCCCGCCGTGATGAGCGCGTCACGCAGCGACAGTCCGTCCTTCTCGCGCGACCACTTGGCGAAGTCGATCAGCAGGATCGCGTTCTTCGCCACGATGCCCATCAGCAGGATCACGCCGATCATGCTCATGATGTTGAGCGTGTCCCCCGTGATGAGCAGCATGAGCACCACGCCGATGAGTGACAGCGGCAGCGACATCAGGATGGCCAGCGGATCGAGGAACGACCCGAACTGCATCACGAGGATGAGGTACATGAGCAGCACGGCGGTGCCTAACGCCGCGAAGATCGAACCGAACACCTCGGCCTGCTGCTCCACGTCGCCGCCCGCGATCACCCGGTAGCCGGCCGGAAAGCGGAAGGTGGCCAGCGCGACGCTGATGTCGTTGTTCACCTCGTTGAGCGACCGCCCCTCCGTGTTCGCCTCCACCGTGACGACCTTCATGCGGTCGAGGTGGTCGATCTGGGCCGGTCCCACCTTCTGTGTGATGGATGCGATCTGCCCGAGCGGCAGGCGGGCGCTGCCCCCGCCCGCGGTGCGGACGGTGATCGGCAGCTGTTCAAGGTCCGTCAACCGCCGGCGCGCATCGGGCACCAGCCGTAGCTGCACGTCCCGCGTCTCACCCTGCGGATCCACCCAGTCCCCCGCGTCGATGCCGGCGAAGGCGGGCCGCAGCTCCTGCGCCACCTGCGCGACGGTGATGCCTAACGAACCGGCCACCCCGCGATTGAGGTTGACCTCGAGCTCCGGCCGCTGCCCCTTGGTGGACAGCCCCACGTCCACCGCCCCCGCCACCTTGCGCACGGAGTCGGCGAGCTCCTCCGCCACCTCGGCCAGCACACGGGAATCCTCGCCCGTCACCTGCAACTGGATGGCCTTGCGGCCGCCCTGCCATACGTTGTCGAACACGTAGGCCTTCACCCCCGCCATCGACTTCAGCTCGCCGCGCAGGATGGCCGACAGCTCCTGCTGCCGTATGTCGCGGTCGTGCTTGGGCACCATCTTGACGTAGATCTCCGCCCCGTCCACCGCGCCCGAGGTCCCACCGATGGTCGTGTAGGTGGCTTCCACCTCCGGGTGCGTGCGCGCGATGCGCGCCGCCTCCTCCGCCTTGAGTCGCGTGTAGTCGAGATTCGAACCCGGCGGCGCCTCGATCCTGATCAGTGTTTCCGAATTGTCGCCGTCGGGCGTGAAGCCACCGCCGCCGAACATCACCTGCAGGGCGATGGCCGCCACCATGGAACCGACCGCAAGGAGCACCATCGACTTCCGGTGGTCCAGCGCCCATCCGATCACTTTCTTGTAGCCCTCGGCCTGCCGGTTGAACCAGTTGTTGAAACGGTCCAGCGCGCGGGCGATCGGGTTGCGACGCTCGTGCGCCTCCACCTGCGGATCGGCCCAGTACGCCGACAGCATCGGGTCGAGCGAGAACGAGACGAAGAGCGAGACCAGCACCGAGCAGGCGATCGTGAGCGCGAACGGCTTGAACCACTGACCGCCGATGCCACCGATGAAGGCGATCGGCACGAATACCGCCACGATGGAGAAGGTGGTGGCCGCGACTGCCATCCCGATCTCGTCGGTGCCCTCCTTCGACGCCGTATAGTGGTCTTTTCCCATCTCGATGTGGCGCACGATGTTCTCGCGCACCACGATGGCATCGTCGATCAGGATTCCGATGGCCAGGGAGAGTCCCATCAGCGACATCGTGTTCAGCGTGAAGCCGAACGCGAGCACCGCGATGAACGAGGCCAGCACCGAGACGGGCAGCGCCAGTCCGGTAATCACCGTCGAGCGCCAGGAGTTGAGGAAGAGGAACACGACCAGCACCGTAAGCAGGGCACCCTCGATGAGCGCGCTTTGCACGTTGCCAACCGACGCCTCCACCCGGCGACCGGAATTCTTGACGATGTTGAGCGACACCCCCGCGGGCAGCGTCTTCTCGAGTTCATTCAGGCGCTCGATGACGCGCGCGGCCACATCGGTCGTGCTGTAGCCCTTCGACTTGCGCACGTCGATGCCGATCGCCTCCTTGCCATTGTACGAG
>JBKJTM010000469.1:0-3082 GCA_046590805.1 Usitatibacter sp. | reverse complement strand
CCGGCGGCAGCCAGTGGTCCTCGGCACCCACGAATGCGTCGAAGAACGCCCAGGTGCGCCGCGCCAGGTGCCGCAGGAAGGTGCGCTGCTCGCCGCTGATGCGCGCCTCGCGCCGGGTGAGCGGCCGGCTTACCCACCACGCGATCGCGGGCGAGGCGATCCAGAGGGCGAGGATCGGCGCCGCGATCGGCAAGGCCGCGGGGAACATCGCCGCCAACAGCAAAGCGGTGCCGATAGCGAGGGCCGGCGCGATCCACATCGCGGCGACCGAGGCCACGAGCGCGCCCTGCCCCGCATCTCTCACGGCGACGCGGTCACGCTCCACCGCGGCCGATGGATTCCATTCGAGCAGGTGGCGTTTGGTAACCAGCATGCGCCACGCGGTGCGCGCGATGGCGTCGAGACAGGCGCTCGCCTCGTACGGCAGGAAGGCGATCGCGAGGAGGAGCAGCGCAGCCTGGTGCCCGGCGGCGGCGGCGATCGCCACGAGATGCTGGCGGAGCAGCATCTGCGCGGGCTTGCGCAGCGCATCAACCAGCCAGGCCGAGGCCGCCGGCAACGCGAGGATCGCGACGACCGCGAGCGTCCACTTCCACGCGGCTCCGAGGACCGTCCATCCGAGGATGAGCAGCAGTGTCAGCGCCGCCGGCACCAGGCTGCGGCGCAGGTTGTCCAGCAGCTTCCATTGCGACAGTGTCGAGAGCGGATTGGCGAGGCGCTGTCCTCGCGGCCCCGGCACCGAGCGCAGCAGCCATCCCGCGAGCTGCCAGTCGCCGCGGGTCCAGCGATGGCGCCGGCTCGCGTCGGCGGCATAGGTGGACGGCGTCTCCTCGCAGAGCGGCACGTCGGTGAGCAGGCCCGAGCGCGCGTAGCAGCCTTCCAGCAGGTCGTGGCTCAGGATGCGGTTGGCGGGAAAGCGATCGCCGACGGCGCGCTCGAACGCATCGACGTCGTAGATGCCCTTGCCGATGAAGGAGCCCTCGCCGCAGAGGTCCTGGTAGACGTCGGAGACGGCCTTCGTATAGGGATCGATCCCCGACTCGGCGCCGTGCAGGCGCGCAAACCAGGAGCGGCTCGCCCCGCGCATGCCGATGCCCACGCGCGGCTGCAGGATGCCGTAGCCCTCCTCCACCAATCCGCCGGTGGCGCCGAAGCGCGGGTGATTGAGCGGGTGCGCCATCACCGCCGCGAACTGCCGGGCGGAGTCGCGCGGCAACTGGGTGTCCGCATCCAGCGTGATCACGTACTTCACGTTGCCCAGTTGCGCGGTGTCTCCGACGACGAGCGAGAAGCGCCCGTCGCCCGCGCCCCGCAACAGGGCATTCAGGTCGGCGAGCTTGCCGCGCTTGCGCTCTTCACCCATCCAGCTTCCCTGGTCCGGATTCCAGCGGCGGGGGCGATGGAAGAGGAAGAAGGCATTGCCGGCGCCGTGCTTCGCATTGAGGCGCCCGATCGCGTCGCGGGCGACGGCGACCAGCGCTTCGTCCCCCGCCATCACCTCGTGCGCCGCGTCGCCGAAATCCGTGAGCAGGCCGAAGTGAAGGCGCTCGTCGCGGTTGGCGAGGAAGCGCACCTCCAGCGCCTCGACCAGATCCTCGATCTCGGAGGCGCCCGTGAGCATCGCGGGGACGATCACCAGCGTGCGCGCGGCCGGGGCTATGCCGGCGGAGAAATCCATTCGCGGCAGGCGGCGCGGCGCCATCAGCAGGGTGCCCGCCCAGTTGGCCATGCCGGTGGCCATGTGGCTGGTCGCGACGACGAGGAGCAAGCCCAGTCCCACCAACGCGCCGATTCCGGTTCCGGCGCCTCCTCGATGGGCCAGCAGCAACGCGGTTGCGAGCAGCGTGCCAAGCGCGATCGCGCCAAGGTATGCCGCCATGCGCACGGGCGCCGCCGCGCCGTGCATCACGTGGAACGCGGAGCGCCGCACTCCGGCCGCCAGCTCGAGGCGCGCGCGGCCCTTGTCGACCAGGTAGAAGCCGACGTGCGCGGCGCGCCGGTCGCCCTCGACCGCCGCCCCTTCGCGGGCGAATGCGATCGCCCGCGCGGCGACCTCGCCCTCCTCGATCCGCGCTTCGCGCGCGATCTCCTCCACCGCGTGCCGGTAGCGGTCGCGGGTGCCGAAGTCCATCCGCCCATAGACCCCTGCGGGATCCTCCCGCAGGATCTGCTCGGCCACGCTCAGGGTCTCGACGAACTCGCGCCAGTCCATCAGGCCCAGGAAGCGAAGGCTGCCGATGGTGTTGCCGATGGACACCTGCACTGCCGCCTGCACCTGGACCTCGTTCTGGACCAGCTGCTCGATGGAAAGCCCCGCCCCGGAGAGGCGCTGCTCGATCCAGGTGAGCGGCAGGGCGAGCGCCGACCCCTGTCCCTGCAGCTTTCTCGCGAGCTCCGCCACGAACGGGCTCACCATCGGCGGGTCCGAACGCGCCATGTCGGCGATCACGAGGATCAGGTTCTGCGGATCGCTCGCCGCCACCTCGATCATCTGATCGGCCCACGCATCGGCCCGGCCGCGATCGATCGAGGCGGCAGCGATCAGGGACCCGACGCGCCGCAGGTTCTCGATCAGGGCGAGGCGCAGCATGATGGGGATCGCCCACAGCTCGCCCATGCGCAACGGGGTTACCGACTGGTAGGCGGCGACGAAGCCGGCAAGGCTCTCGGCGTCCACCCGCCCATCGCCGTGGGAGATCGCCTCGGAAGCGAGGTCGTAGACGCGCGGCAGGCCCGCGGAAGCGCCCTGCGCGAGGCGCGGGAGCTCGCGGCTGTAGCCTTTCGGCAGGTGGCGCTTGGCGGTGCGGATCTGCTCCTCGATCAGGTGGAAGTTATCGAGGAACCACTCGGCGGCCGGTGTGATCTGGCGGCCGCGGCGAACGGCGTCGGCGATCAACCGGTTGGCATCGGCGAGCGTCTTCTCGTTGTCGGCGAGGCGCTCGAGCAGCCAGTGACCGTGCACGCGCTCCGAGGTCGTCTCGTGCCAGCCCGCGAGGGTCCGGGCATGGCGCTCGAGCTGGCCCACGCTGAACAGCTCGGCGCGCATCGGCTGCTCGCTCTCGCCATTCGTGCCGGCGTGCTC
>JBKJTM010000319.1:0-4395 GCA_046590805.1 Usitatibacter sp. | reverse complement strand
GGCGACCGCGGTCGGCCTGGCAGGCCCTGCCGACGACGTCACCTGCTCGATCGCATCGTCGCCCCACGGGCTCATGAGGGTGATCCACATCAGCTTGTCGAACTCGTCCGCGAAGCGCCCGACGATCTTGTCCGGATCCGGCACCAGCCCCGCATCGGTGATCACCCCGAACTGGATCCGCCCGTCGTAGGAGAGGATCGAGACACCCATGCCGATGCCGCCGGACTGCGGCACCCAGAAGTCGAGCTCGGCGATGCGCCGGCCGGCGAAGTAGAGCGGGTGCTGCGGCCCGGGGACGTTGGTCATCACCGCGCTCGCGTTGTTGCCGAGCAGGTTGGTCACCTGCTCCTGGATCATCCTGGGGCCGTATCCCACGGCGCTCAGCAGTCCGAGCGCGATCACCGGCTGGTAGGAGCCCTTCAGCGCGCGCATGCGCCTGCGGACCTCGTAGAGCCTCTCCAGCGGGTGCTCCATGCCGATGGGCAGGTCGAGGAACACCAGCCCGAAGTGGTTGCCGAGCGACTTGCCATCGCCCGCGGGCCGCAGGTTCACCGGCACGATGGCGCGGATCTCGAGGCCGTCGACCGGGTCGCCCTTCTCCTGCAGGTAGTCGCGCAACGACCCCGCGGCCATCGACAGCAGCACATCGTTGATCGAGCAGCCGAGCGCCTTGCCCGCCACCTTCACCTCTTCCAGCGGCAGGGGATCGGCCCAGGCCACCTGCTTGCGCGCGCCGAGGGTTCCCTTGAAGCGCGTCTGCGCGTCGCGGCCCATGAGGACCAGCTTTGCCACCTCGCCGGCGAAGTCCAAGCCCTTCTTCGCCGCGTCCTGGGCCGCATCGGCGGCGAGCTGCGGGTTGGCGGCGAGCCCGCGGCCCTGCTCGAGGAGGCCCTTGCCGAGGCCGGCCGCGCCGCCGAGGGCCGCGGTCACCGGCTTGAGAAGCTGCGCGAAGAAATCGCCACCGTCGGCCGGCGCGGGCGCCTGGATCTCCTCGGCGGGGAGCGCGAGGCTGCCCTCCGCGGTGGCGTGGGTCATCGAAAGCATCACCTGGATCAACGCGATGCCGTCGGCATAGCAGTGGTGGACGCGGGTGACCAGGGCCGAGCCGCCGGCGTAGTTGCGCACCAGGTGGAACTGCCACAGCGGCCGGTCGAAATCGAGTGGCGTCGAGGCGAGCTCGCTCACCAGCGCCTCCAGCTCTTCCTTTCCGCCCCTGCCCGGCAGGTCCACCGCCACGACGTGCGCGCCCATGTCGAAGGCGCCGTCTTCCTCCCACCAGGCGCCCGCGGCATCCTGCACCGCCTTCTGGCGGAAGCGCCGGAAGCCCAGCCAGCGGGCGGCGAGCACGCGCTTCACGTCGGCCACCCGCAGCTTGCGCTCGAACATCATGACGCCCACGATCATCATGAGGTTCGTGGGCTGCTCCATGCGCAGCCACGCCGTGTCGACGCCGGATATCTTTTCTCTGTTTGTCATGGCGGGCGGGTTGGGCTAACTTTACCTCACCGCGAACCCCCCGGCCCCGGAGACAGAATGTCCGACCTGAAGAAGAAGTTCGATGCCGCCGCCGCCAACGTCCTCAAGGCGAAGAAGGACCCCGGCTCCGACATGAAGCTGAAGCTCTACGCCCACTACAAGCAGGCCAACGTGGGCGACGTCACCGGCGACAAGCCCGGCTTCACCGACTTCGTGAACCGGGCCAAGTACGAGGCGTGGGCAAAGCTCAAGGGCACCTCCACCGACAAGGCGATGGAGGCCTACGTGAAGCTGGTGGACCGCGTCACGCGGGAGTAGAGCGCTTCGCCTTGGCTTTGGCTTTGGCTTTCGCCTTGCGCTTCTTCGGGGCGGCCGCCTTCTTGCGCCCACCGCTCGCGCCCATCATCTTCCTCACCGTCTCGTTCAGGTCCTTTACCTGGCGCGAGAGGTCGTCCACGTCGCGCGTGGTGAGCACTCCCAGGCGCCCGAGCGACTTGGAGACGCGGTCCTCGAACACCTGTTCGAGCTTGTCCCACTTGCCGCCGCCGTAGTTGGCCTCGCGCATCGTCTTCAGCGCATCGTCGGCCGCACCCACGGCGCGCGCGCCCATCGCGCGGCCCTGCGAGACCAGCGTCTCGAACATCTTCGGCCCCTCGGTCTTCGCGCGCTCGAACGCGCCCAGGCCCGCAAGCCAGATCTTGTGCGCGGAACCGCGGATGGCGTCGGCCGTGTCGTTGGCGCCTTGCCGGGACGTGCCGCGGGATTTCGACTTTCGTTTCATGAGGCCTCCTGGGGAGAAGAAAAAGGGACGAGTTTCTAAAGTATAGTTCCATGACACGCCCGCTCAAGAGGAACGTGAATGACGATCGCGATCGCGGAGGAGAAAAAGACGGTGGATCGACCCTGGCTCGCCTCCTATCCGCCGGGGGTCGCGGCCGATGTGGACACGCGCCAGTTCGAGAGCATCCGCGACATCTTCGCGCAGAGCTGCGCGCGCTTCGGCGCCCTGCCGGCGTTCACCAACATGGGCCGGACGATCACGTACTCCGAGCTGGACCGCCTGTCGCGCGACTTCGGCGCCTGGCTGCAGCAGGGTGCGGGCCTGCCGCGCGGCGCGCGGGTGGCGATCATGATGCCCAACTGCCTGCAATACCCGATCGCCCTCTTCGGCGCGCTGCGCGCGGGCTTCGTGGTGGTGAACTGCAATCCCCTCTACACGCCGCGCGAGCTCGAGCACCAGCTGCACGACTCCGGCGCCGAGGCGATCGTGATCCTGGAGAATTTCTGCAAGACGCTCCAGGCGGTGATCGGGAAGACCGAGGTGCGAAAGGTGGTGACCTCGCAGCTGGGCGACCTGCTGGGCTTTCCCAAGGCGCTGATCACCAACTACGTGGTGAAGCGGGTGAAGAAGATGGTTCCGGAGTGGAGCATCCCCGGGACCACGACGATGCGCGATGCGCTCGCCGCGGGCCGTGGAATGCAGATCGCGGAGCTTCCGCTCAACCATGGCGACCTCGCGTTCCTGCAGTACACCGGCGGCACCACCGGCGTCTCCAAGGGCGCGATGCTCACCCACGGCAACATCGTTTCCAACCTGCTGCAGACGTCCGGATGGTGGGGCTCCCGCATGAGGGAGGGCGGCGAGGTGATCGTCACCGCGCTGCCGCTTTATCACATCTTCGCGCTCACGGCGAACTGCCTCGCCTTCATGAAGATCGGCGCGCAGAACGTGCTCATCACCAACCCGCGCGACATGCCCGGCTTCGTGAAGGAGCTCGGCAAGCACCGCTTCACCTGCCTCACCGGCGTGAACACGCTCTTCAGCGCGCTGATGAACACGCCGGGCTTCAAGGACATCGATTTCTCCTCGCTCAAGATGTCGCTGGGCGGCGGCATGGCGGTGCAGCGCGCGGTCGCCGAGCGCTGGAAGCAGGTCACCGGCAGGCCACTGGTCGAGGCCTACGGCCTTACCGAGACCTCCCCGGGCGCTTGCGTGAACCCGCTGGTCGAGGGCGCCGAGTACAACGGCTACGCGGGCCTGCCGCTGCCCTCGACCATCATCACCATCCGCGACGACGAGGCGCGCCCGCTCCCGATCGGCCAGACAGGCGAGATCTGCATCGCCGGCCCGCAGGTGATGAAGGGCTACTGGAAGCGAGACGACGAGACCGCCAAGGTGATGACCGCCGACGGCGCCTTCCGCACCGGCGACATCGGCTTCATGACGCCCGAGGGCTACGTGAAGATCGTCGACCGCAAGAAGGACATGATCCTGGTGTCGGGCTTCAACGTGTACCCCAACGAGGTGGAGGACGTGGTGGCGATGATGCCGGGGGTGCTCGAGGTGTGCGCCGTCGCCGCGCCCGACGACCATTCCGGCGAGGTGGTGCGGCTCGCGATCGTCCGCAAGGACCCAGCGCTTACGAAGGAGCAGGTGATCGCGCACTGCAAGGCGAACCTCACCGGCTACAAGTGCCCGAAGATCGTCGAGTTCTGGAAGGAGTTGCCGAAGACCAACGTGGGCAAGGTCCTGCGGCGCGAAGTGAAGAATTCTCCGGCGAAGACCTGACGAGGAGGCGGCATTGGCAAATCTCAATGTGAACGGCAAGACGCTGGACCTCGACGTGGAAGGCGACACGCCGCTCCTTTGGGCCCTTCGCGAGTAGGGGGCACCGGCACCAAGTAGGGCTGCGGCGGCGCGCCGGCGGTGATGAACGCGATCCATGCCGCGACCGGGAAACCGGTTCGCGGCCTGCCGATCAAGAACCTCAAGCTCGCTTGATTGGGCCCCGGCCTGCGCCGGGGCGACAATCATTCGTGCCGTCGCCCCGTCGCGACAATCATTCGTGCCGTCGCCCCGTCGCGACAATCATTCGTGCCGTCGCCCCGTCGCGACAATCATTCGTGCCGTCGCCCCGT
>JBKJTM010000217.1:0-5021 GCA_046590805.1 Usitatibacter sp. | reverse complement strand
TGGGCTATGTCGGCTTTTCGGTCGCGTTCGCATTCGCCATCGCCGCGCTGATCGGCGGCAACCTCGACTCGACCTGGGCCCGCTGGAGGCGGCCCTCGATCAGCGCCGCGAGCGCGTAGGCGAAGGCGACCGAGAAGCCCACGTATCCCATGTAGAGCATCGGCGGGTGGATCACCATGCCCGGGTCCTGCAGCAGCGGGTTGAGGTCCCGCCCGTCCGGCGCCGGCGGTAGCAGCCGGTCGAAGGGGTTCGAGGTGAGCAGCATGAAGAGCAGGAACCCCACGCTCACCAGGCCCATCACGCCGAGCACGCGCGCCACCATGCGCTCCGGGAGGTGGCGGCTGAAGAGCGCGACCGCCAGCGTCCACGTCGAGAGCATCAACGTCCACAGCAGTAGCGAGCCCTCGTGGGAGCCCCAGCTCGCCGCGAACCGGTAAGCGGTCGGCAGGCGCGAGTTCGAGTTGCTGGCCACGTTGAGCACCGAAAAGTCGTTGCCGACGAAGCAAGCGGCAAGCGCGGCGAAGGCGCCGGCGACGAACAGGAACTGGCCGATGGCGATGGGCCGCGCCGCGGCGATCAACGCCGGACGGCGCATCTGCGAGCCCACGAGGGAGAACCCGGCGAGCGCCAGGGCAAGGGCGAGGGCGACCACCAGCGCGAATTGGCCGAGCTCGGGGATCACGGCTTGCCCCCCTTCTGGCCGCTGAAGGTTGCCTTGTCGATCTTCGCTCCCGCCTTGTTCAATGCGTCGGCGGCCTCCGGCGGCATGTAGTTCTCGTCGTGCTTGGCAAGCACCTCGCTCGCCTTGAAGGTGCCGTCGCTGCCCAGGCGGCCCTGGGCGACCACGCCCTTGCCCTCGCGGAAGAGGTCGGGAAGGATGCCGGTGAACACCACCGGGATGGTGCGCGCGGTATCGGTCACCTTGAAGCGCACCGTGAGCGCGTCCTTGTCGCGCACGACGCTGCCGGCCTCCACCAGCCCGCCCACGCGGAAGGCGCGATCCTTCGGCGCCTCGTTCGAAGCCACCTGCGTCGGGGTGAAGAAGAACACCAGGTTCGACTGGAACGCGTTCAGCACCAGCGTGGTGGCCACACCCAACCCGGCGACGCCCGCCACGATCCACAACGCCCGCTTAGTCCTGGGTTTCAAGCTCTCTCTCCTCGTCGATCAGGCGCAACGCGCGCGCGCGGCCCGCCCGCAGCAGGGCCAGCTCCACCGCCATCGCGAGCGCGGTCGCGCCGTAGGACATCCAGATGTAGAAATCGTGGCTCATCGGGCGAGCGCACGCACCCACTGGGTACGCCGCTCCCTCTCGAGTATGGTTGATCGCACGCGCACCAGGACCGCGGCGATGGTGTAGGACCAGAAGCAGAACGTCATCAGCAGCATCCCCCACAGCATCGCCACGTGCATGCTGGTGCCCTTGAAGCTCACGCTCGAGCCCTGGTGCAGCGTGTTCCACCAGTGCACCGAGAAATAGATGATCGGCAGGTTGACCACGCCGATGATGGCGAGCAGCGCCGCGGCCCGATCCCCGCGCCGCGGGTCCTCGAAGGCATTGGCGAGCGCGATGAAGCCGAGATAGAGAAAGAGCAGCACCAGCTCGGAGGTGAGGCGCGCGTCCCAGACCCAGTAGGTCCCCCAGGTCGGCCGGCCCCAGAAAGCCCCGGTCCACAGCGCCACGAAGGTGAACATCGCGCCGGTGGGCGCGAGCGAGCGCGCCATCATCGCCGCCAGGCGCGCGCGGAACGCGAGCAGCGCCGCGCCGTAGCAGGCCATGAGGAAGTAGATGAACATCGACATCCAGGCGGCCGGCACGTGGATGAAGATCACGCGGTAAACCTCGCCCTGCTGCGCGTCGGTCGGCGCGACCACGAATCCCACGTAGAGCGCGGCGAGCCCGAGCGCCGCCGCGGCGGCTAAGAACCACGGCGCCACCCAGCCGGCCAGGCGGTAGAAGGTCGCGGGCGAGGAGAAATAGAAGAAATTCATGTCAGTCCACCGAGATGCGGATCGCCGCGGAGACCGCGAAGGGCAGGGTCATCACGGCGAGGATCAGTCCGGCGCCGAGGAGCGAAAGGTGCGGCGCGGGCGAGAGCGACGCGGCCTGCGCATCGGCCGCACCGGCACCGAAGATCAATACCGGAACGAAGAGCGGCAAAGCGAGGAGCGCGAGCAGCATGCCGCCGCCGCGCGCGCCCAGGGCGAGGGCCGCGCAGGCCGCGCCGAGGAGCGAGAGCACCGGCGTGCCGATGAGGAGCGAGGCCGCGAGGGTCGCGAGCGTCTCGGCCGAGAGCCCGTACTGCATGCCGAGGAAGGGTGAGAGCGCCGTGAGCGGCAGGCCGGTCGTCACCCAGTGCGCCGCGATCTTGCCGCTCGCCCAACTCGCCGTCGGATGGGGCGAGAGGATCATCTGCTCGAGGGAGCCGTCGGCGTAGTCGGTGGCGACGATGCCGGGCAGCGACAGGAACGCGGCGAGCAGTGCGCACACCCAGATCACGCCCGGGCCGATGCGTTGCAGCAGTTGCGGGTCGGCGCCGACGCCGAGCGGGAAGAGCGAAGCCACGAGCACGAAGAACGCCACCACCAGCATCGTCTCGCCGGGATGGCGCATGGCGAGCATCACGTCGCGCCCGAATGCCCACGCGAACCCGGCGCCGAACGAGCCGGGGGACGCGACGCCGATAGCCGTGCCGGCGATCACGTTCATGCGTCGATCCGCAGCTCGCGTGAGGGCCGCGGCGAGACGTCGTGGTGGGTGGCGACGAGCGCGAGGCCGCCGCGATCGAGATGGCGCGCGAGCAGGCGCGCGAAGAGCGCCTGGCCGTCGTCGTCGAGCGCGGTGAGCGGCTCGTCGAGGATCCAGATGGCGGCCGGATCCAGCATCAACCGCGCGAGGTTGATGCGGCGCCGCTGCCCGGCAGAAAGGCGGCGGGCGGGAAGCTTGCCGCGTTGCGCGAGCCCCGCCTCGGCGAGCGCCGCGCGCATCGCCGGAAGCTCGGCAGCGACGCCGCGCAGCGTGAGCGCCCCGGCCAGGTTCTCTTCGGCGGTGAGGTCGTCCTTGATCCCCGCCAGGTGGCCCGCGTAGATGAAATCGCCGTCGTGCCGCACGGCGCCGCCATCGGCGCGCGTAAGTCCCGCGACGCAGCGCAGCAACGTTGTCTTGCCGCTGCCGTTGGGGCCGCGCACCGCGACCCACTCGCCGGCCGCGACGCGGAAGCTCACGTCGCGAAACAGCGTGGTGACACCGCGGGAGATGGTGAGGCCCGAGGCCTCGAGCGAAGTCACGGCAGCACCCGGCTCACCACCACCGCCACGTCGCGCGCTCCCGGCGCCACTACGCCGCTCGTGCCGACCAGGTCGCCCGGCTGCGGCGTCGCGTTCCCGGAGCGCGAGATGCGCGCCTCGATGCGCACCGCGGCGGCCGAGGAGAGGTTCACTCCGGGCGCCATCGCGTGCATGTCGCTCAGCGCGAACGTCATCGGCAGCTGGGCGGCGGTGACGCGCATCAGCGCCAGCGGCACGCGCGGTCCGCGCTCGGCGCGGGCGAAGATGAACACGGTGTCGGTGCCCGAGACTTTCGCGGCGATGTCCGGGGCGACGGCGATCGATCCCGAGACCGATTGGATCGGCGCGGCCTTGTCCCCGCTCACCGGGGCGGCCACCGCCACCGTGGGCGCGCTTGCGGGTGCCTTCTGCGCGGTGGCCGAGCGCTGGCGGATCTCTTCGAGGATGCCCTGCACCTGCTCCGCATCGGGTGTGCCCGGCGGCAGCTCGGAGGCCAGCGTCTGCCAGTAACCGGTGGCCGCGGCGAAGTCCCCGGCATCCATGGCGGCGGTGGCGGCGAGCGCGAGCGCCTTCTTGTGCCTGGGATTGATGGCGAGCGACTTCTTCACCAGCTCGAGGGGAGGGCCCGCGAGCCGCTGCCCCTGGACCATGCCGAGCGCGTCGGCGTGATCGGCGAGGACGTCGGCATCGCCGGGCATCAGCACCGACAGGCGCTCGTAGGCGTCGGCAGCCTCCCGGAACCGTCCCAGCGTCGCCATCGAACGCGCGAGCAACGCCCAGCCCTTGGCGTCGTCGGGTCGCTCCTTCACCTTGCGCGCGAGGCTCTCCACCATGGCGACGATCTGCTTGTCGCCGACGGCGGGTTCGGCTGCAACGAGCAGCTTCGCCATGTCGGACGCGCCCGGATTGCCGATCGCGAGATACAGCCCGAAGGCGAGGGCGGGGATCGCGACTGCGGCGATCGCCGCGGCCCACCACGGCTTGCGGGCGAGGGTCTCGGCGGCGGTAGGCGGTGGGGACAGATCGTCCACGGCCCGCCCCACCAGGTCCGCCAGGGCCTCGTCGCGCGCATCGGCAGGCAGCACGCCGGCGCCGATGTCGGCGTCTATCTCCTGGCGTTGCCCGCGCAGGACCTCGAGGTTGGCCTCGGTCTCGCTCGGCGCGCGGCTCGCGTGGTTGCGCAGCAGGGGGACCAGGACGAAGGCGAGCGCGATCGCGACCATGCAGCTCGCGAGGATCCAGAACAACACCATCGAAGGGACGCGCCCAGGGGGAAAGTGATAGTGGAAATTATACCGGAGCGACCCCATTTTCCCTGATAAATCGCAACAAATCAGGGGGATGTGGACGTCGCCCGGGGGACGGCAACCTCAGTGCTTGACCTCGCCGATCACCTGGTCGAGCGACGGGTCGGCGCGGTGGTTGGCCGCATTCCAGCGCACCACCAGCACCATGGTGCCGGATACGAACAAGCCGAACATCACGATGATCACGTGGATGTGCACGTCGAAGCGCAGCATCACCGAGTAGACCGCGAGCATCACCAGGATGCTCACGTTCTCGTTGAAATTCTGCACCGCGATCGAGTGGCCGGCCGACAGCAGCACGTGGCCGCGATGCTGCAGCAGCGCGTTCATCGGCACCACAAAAAATCCCGCCATGGCACCGATGGTAATGATCAGCGCGTACACCAGAGGCATGTAGTAGACGACATCCATCAACAGCACAATCAG
>JBKJTM010000108.1:0-2924 GCA_046590805.1 Usitatibacter sp. | reverse complement strand
ATGCGCTGCCGACCAAGGTGGACGAGAAAGAGCTGGTCAAGCGCTACATCAAGGCGGTCGGCAAAGGGCTGCTCAAGGTGATGTCGAAGATGGGCATCTCCACCTACCAGTCCTATTGCGGCGCGCAGATCTTCGACATCACCTTGAGCAGCCCCTTGCCGACCGCCTTGATGTAGCGCTTGACCAGCTCTTTCTCGTCCACCTTGGTCGGCAGCGCGTCGCGGATGTCCATCAGCGTCGCGAACGCGAGATTAGGGTGGATCGCCTCGGCGCCGAAGCCCGCGAGGCAGGCGAAGTGATGCACCTCGCGTGCGCTGCCGGTCTCGACCACGAGGCCCGAGCGGGTACGCAAACCGGCGCGCACCAGGTGGTGGTGCACGGCGGCGGTGGCGAGGAGCGCCGGGATCGCGATCATGTCGACGGAGAGCTCGCGATCGGTGAGGATCACGATGTTGGTGTCCTTGCGCACCGCGTCCTCGGCGTCGGCGCAGAGCTGCGCGAGCGCGGGCTCCATGCCTTCCACGCCCCACTCGGCGGGATAGCACATCGACAGGATGTCGCTCTTGAAATGGCCCTGCGTGAACGTGGATGCGCGGCGCAGCTTCTCCATGTCCTCGAAGGTGAGGATCGGCTGCGACACCTCGAGGCGCATCACCGGCTCGGTGGAGTCGGGCGACAGCAGGTTGGGGCGCGGGCCGATGAAGGACACCAGCGACATCACCAACTGCTCGCGGATCGGGTCGATCGGCGGATTGGTCACCTGCGCGAAGAGCTGGCGGAAGTACGCGTACAGCGGCTTCGCACGGTCGGAGAGCACCGCGACCGGCGTGTCGTCGCCCATGGAGCCGATCGCCTCCTCGCCGGCGATCGCCATCGGCGTCATCAGCATCTTCAGGTCTTCCTGGGTGTAGCCGAAGGCCTGCTGGCGGTCGAGGAGCTTGTCGGTGTCGGGCGTCGGCACCTCGTGCGGCGTCTCGATGTCCTCGAGGCGGATCTGGGTGCGGTCGAGCCAGTCCTGGTACGGGCGTGCGGCGACGAGGTCGCGCTTCAGCTCGTCGTCGGAGACGATGCGGCCGTGCTCGATGTCCACCAGCAGCATCTTGCCCGGCTGCAGGCGCCACTTCCGGGTGATTCTCTCCTGCGGGATGTCGAGGACGCCCATCTCGGAGGCCATCACAATCAAATCGTCGTCGGTGGTGAAATAGCGCGCGGGCCGCAGGCCATTACGGTCGAGAGTCGCGCCGATGAACTTGCCGTCGGTGAAGGCGACCGCGGCGGGGCCATCCCACGGCTCCATCAGCGCGGCGTGGTATTCGTAGAACGCGCGCCGCTTGGCGTCCATCAGCGGGTTGCCCGCCCACGCCTCCGGGATCATCAACATCATCGCGTGCGCGATCGGGTAGCCGCCCATCACCAGCAGCTCGAGCGCGTTGTCGAACGAGGCCGAATCCGACTGGCCTTCGTAGATCAGCGGCCAGATCTTGTCGAGGTCGTCGCCCAGGAGCTTGGAGTGGATCGTCGCCTGGCGCGACTTGATCCAGTTGAGGTTGCCGTTGAGCGTGTTGATCTCGCCGTTGTGCGCGATGAAGCGGAACGGGTGCGCGAGGTCCCAGGTCGGGAAGGTGTTGGTGGAGAAGCGCTGGTGCGCGAGGCAGAGCGCCGAGGTGAAGCGCTTGTCGGAGAGGTCCTTGTAGAACGCGCCCACCTGCTCGGCGAGCAGCATCCCCTTGTAGACGATGGTGCGATGCGAGAACGACGGCACGTAGAACTCGCCCGCGTTGGAAAGGCCGAGCGCGCGGATCGCATGACCGCTCGATTTCCTGATGATGTAGAGCTTGCGCTCGAAGACGTCGCGGTCGAGGCTGCCGCGGCCGGCCCCCACGAACACCTGCCGGATCACCGGCTGCGTGTCGCGCGCGGTGTGGCCTATGTTGGAGTCGTCGACGGGCACCTCGCGCCAGCCGAGGAGCGTCTGGCCCTCGTTGGCGATCGCGCGCTCGATCTCGCGTACGCAGGCCGCGCGCGCCGCCGGGTTGCGCGGCAGGAACACCATGCCGACGCCGTAGGCGCCCGCCTTGGGCAGCTTCACCCCCTGCTTCGCCATCTCCTCGCGGAAGAACGCATCCGGGATCTGCGTGAGCAGCCCCGCGCCGTCGCCGTGCAGCGGATCGGCCCCCGTGGCACCCCGGTGGCGCAGGTTGTTGAGGATGGCGATGCCCTTCACGACGATGTCGTGCGACTTGCGGCCCTTGATGTGCGCGACGAAACCCACGCCGCATGCGTCGTGCTCGTGCTTCGGGTCGTAGAGCCCCTGGCGGGGCGGCAAGCCGGCTTTCACGTTCATTCCTCGATGGGCCTCATTGGCTCAATGGTAGCTGCCGAAGGCAGCGGCGTCGCGCGAAGGGCGGGTGAGGGAAGGAAGGGCTTTTGGCCGGCCGCGGCTGCCGGCGGAACCGCCGGGCTTTTGGCCGGGAGCGGGGCGCTTGGAAGCCGCCATCGCGGGCGGCAGGCAGGAATCGAGGCGAAACCGCTCCATCGTAGCCCAGCGATTGGTGCGGTGCAATATAACCGCCATGTAAATCCCTTTGCTTACGCAGCTTTGAGGAGGGTGCTTTCAGTAGAATCTAGGCTCGCGCGGCGTTTGTCGCCGCGCACTCAACCGCCCCGGGATTCTCGTGACCGACGCTTTCAGTTTTTTTGCCCGCCTGCTAATCGCCTGCCTTGCAGCTCTCGGACTTGCCTCCTGCGGAAGCGGCGCCGTTTCGGGCTCCGCGCCGGTCAACGATCCGACGCGCATCACCATCCTTCCCGCGACCGCGACGCTTTTCTCCGGCGTGCCGACAACTTTTGTAATTTCTGGGGACACGGTCTCGTACATATTGAGCTCCAGCAAACAAGCGGTCGTCCCCGTCGCAGGAAGCATT
>JBKJTM010000367.1:0-2662 GCA_046590805.1 Usitatibacter sp. | reverse complement strand
TGCCGGGCCTGGGGCCTGCGGTCACGGTGGCCATGCTGTTGCCGATCACGGCCCAGGTGGAACCCACGGCGAGCATGATCTTCTTCGCCGGCATCTACTACGGCGCGATGTACGGCGGCTCCACGACCTCCATCCTGCTCAACACGCCGGGCGAAAGCGCCACCATCGTGACGGCGATGGAGGGCAATGAAATGGCCAAGCGCGGCCGGGCGGGCCCCGCGCTCGCCACCGCCGCCATCGGCTCGTTCATCGCCGGGACCATCGCGACTCTCGGGCTCACGTTCCTCGCGCCGTTGGTGGTCGAGCTGGGGCTCAAGTTCGGGCCGCCGGAGTACTTCGCGCTGATGGTGCTCGCGTTCACTACGGTGTCGGCCGTGCTCGGCGAATCGACGCTGCGCGGGCTCGTGAGCCTTTTCCTCGGCCTCGCGATCGGCCTGGTGGGCATCGACAACCAGACCGGGCAGGCGCGCTTCGCCTTCGGCATCCCACAGCTCCTGGACGGCATCGAGGTGGTCACCGTCGCGGTCGGCCTCTTCGCGGTGGGCGAAACGCTCTACTTCGCCGCCAAGCTGAACCAGGTGAACGAGAAGCTCGAGTCGATCAAAGGCTCGATCTGGATGAAGGCCGAGGACTGGAAGCGCTCCATCGGGCCGTGGATCCGCGGCACCCTGATCGGCTTTCCGTTCGGCACCATTCCCGCGGGAGGCGCGGAGATCCCGACGTTCCTTTCCTACGCCGTCGAGAAGAAACTCAGCAAGAACCCGGAGGAATTCGGCAAGGGCGCGATCGAAGGAGTTGCGGGCCCGGAAGCGGCGAACAACGCTTCATCCACAGGCACCATGGTGCCGCTCCTCACGCTCGGCCTGCCGACCTCGGCCACTGCCGCGATCCTCCTCTCCGCGTTCCAGCAGTACGGCCTGCAGCCCGGGCCGCTGCTGTTCGAATCCAATTCCGCGCTGGTGTGGGGCCTGATCGCGAGCTTCTACATCGGCAACGTGATGCTGCTGGTGCTGAACCTGCCGATGGTCGGGCTGTGGGTGAAGCTGCTGGCGATCCCGCGCCCGCAGCTCTACGCCGGCATCCTCGTCTTCGCCACCATGGGCGTGTACGGCATGCGCCAGTCGCCGTTCGACGTGTTTCTTCTCTACGTGGTCGGCCTCCTGGGCTTCCTGATGCGCCGCTTCGGATTCCCCACGGCGCCGGTGATCGTCGGCATGATTCTGGGCCCGCTCGCCGAGGAGCAGATGCGCCGCTCGCTTTCCATCAGCCAGGGCAGCTGGAGCATCTTCGTCACCCACGGCATCTCGGCAGTGCTGCTTGCGATCACGCTCGCGGTGCTGCTGCTCCCCGTGATCGTCAAGCTCGTGCGCAAGCGCAATCCCGGGGGCTGATGGAACAGCGCTTCGACCGCTTCTACCGGTACGACGAACTCACCCGCATCCTGAAGGACCTTGTCCACCGCCGCCCGGAACTCTTCGCGCTGGAGAGCATAGGCAGGAGCCACGAGGGGCGCGACATCTGGTTGGTGACCGCGACCCACGGCGGCGGCGCGGCCGACAAGCCCGCCCTCTGGATCGACGGCAACATCCACGCCGGCGAACTCACCGCCTCGACCGCGTGCCTCTATTTCCTGCACACGCTGGACGAGGGCTACGGCAGGGACGCCGACGTGACGCGCCTGCTCGATTCGCGCGCGATCTACGTCTGCCCGCGGATCAACCCGGACGGCGCCGAATGGGCGCTCGCCGACAAGCCCAGGTACATACGTTCCTCGACCCGCGCCTATCCCTTCGACGAGGACCCGGTCGACGGCCTCAACGTGGAGGACATCGACGGCGACGGCCGCATGCTGTCGATGCGTATCGCCGATCCGAACGGCGGTTACAAGGCCCACCCCGAGGATGCACGCCTGATGATCCCGCGCGACCCGGTGGAAACTGGCGGGCAGTACTGGCGCATCCTCCCCGAAGGAACACTCACCAATTTCGACGGCGTCGAGATCCGCTTGAACCGCGACAAGCAGGGCCTGGATCTCAACCGCAACTTTCCCGCGGCATGGCGGCAGGAGTTCCAGCAGGTGGGCGCGGGGCCGTACCCGACCTCCGAGCCGGAGGTGCGCGCGATCGTGGACTTTATCGTGAAGCATCCCAACATCGGCGCCGGCGTGAGCTTCCACACACACAGCGGCGTGATCCTGCGCCCGTTCGCGGCCGAGCCCGACGACAACATGCCGCCGGAGGACCTGTGGCTCTACAAGCTCTTCGGCAACAAGAGCACCGAGCTCACCGGCTACAGGAACATCTCGATCTTCCACGACTTCAAGTACCACCCCAAGCAGGTGATCACCGGCGGCTTCGACTGGATCTACGAGCACCTCGGGCAATTCTTCTGGACGGTGGAGATCTGGGCGCCGGCGAAGGAAGCCGGCATCGAGGACTACCACTTCATCGACTGGTACCGCGAGCATCCGCCGGAGGACGATCTGAAGCTGCTGCGCTGGAGCGACCGCGAGCTCGAGGGGCAGGGCTACATCGACTGGTACCCGTTCGAGCACCCACAGCTCGGCCCGGTGGAGCTGGGCGGCTGGAACAAGCTCGCCACGTTCAGGAACCCGCCGAAGAAGTATCTCGAGCGCGAGGTGCAACGCTTCCCCGCGTGGCTC
>JBKJTM010000346.1:0-8945 GCA_046590805.1 Usitatibacter sp. | reverse complement strand
GGCTTGTCGCTGGCCGGTTCGGCCGTGGCGTCGGATGCCTTCTTCCCGTTCCGCGACGGCCTCGACGTCGTCGCCAACGCGGGCGCGCGCGCCGTGATCCAGCCCGGCGGCAGCATGCGCGACCCCGAGGTGATCGCCGCCGCCGACGAGCATCGCATCGCGATGGTGCTCACCGACATGCGCCACTTCCGGCACTGATCTTCACGGCACCACCTGGACCGTAGGCGTCTGGCGCAGCTCCGCCGCCGAGCGATGCAGGCCTACGAGCTGGTGCAGCACCGAGAGTATTTCGAGGGTGTGATCCACCCCCGCGCGATCGGGCGCGCAGCCCGCGGCCCCCTTGCCGAAATTGCCGACCCCGTAGTCCCGGCCGCGATAATCCAGGCTGAAGCGTGCGTTGCACGACGGCCCGTCCAGCCGAAGGAAAATGTCGTCGCATCCCGGGCTCGAGTCGGCGGGGCAATAGCCGAACGTCACGGGCGTGTTGAGCCTGGGGGCTTCGGGCACGCGCAGGAAATGCTGCTGCAGCTCGTCCTGGTAGTGCAGCAGGTCGCCCAGGAACTGGAAAATCTCGCCGACCGAGCGCAGGTTCAGGCGCAGCGCAAGGCGCGGGGCGACTTCGCCGGGCGCGGGCGCACCTATTTCCAGGAAGCGATTGAAGATGGAGCAGTAGGGCCCGGGGCGGGAGCGCGCCTGCGCGCCGGCGAACGGCATCGGCGCCCCGACGCCGTCGGGCCTGCTCGAGTCCTCTGGGGGCAGGTCCACCACCGAATGGAAACAGGCCTGGCGCCCTGGCGCGCCGTCGCCGGCGGTCGCGATCGCGAAATCGCCCGCGGGGCCGGGATCGCTCACGCAGAACGCCACCTTCTGCTCCGCGCTGAGTGCATACAGGCTGTGCTTGCCGGTCGCGCGGTCGTGGACCAGCTGGACCTTGGTGGGGTCGAGGGCCGCGAAAGGCAGCAGGGAGGCTCGTGGATCCTTCTCCGACTCCAGCACGAACCCGCCGCCGATGAGGCGCCGCTCGCGGTAGGTGTGCGCGAAGAACGTCCTGAGCCCATTGATGAGCTTCAGATAGCGCTCGAAGTCGGATTGCGAATCGCAGCGCAGTGCGTCCGCTGCCACTGCCGTGCGGCGCGCCAGGATGACCTCGAGCGCCTCCCGGGGCGAGTTCATGATGCGGATCGAACGCGTGCCTTCCGGTCGGGCCTCGACGATCTCGGCCGAAGAGAAGAACAGCAGCAGCACGATGCGCCGGTCCAGGCCGCGGTCGAGCCAATACTTGACGATCTTGGCATCGATCGGACTGGCGATGCCGGTGTGGAATTCGCGCGAGTGAAGGTGCGAGACCTCGAAGCTGGGCGAGAACTGCAGTCCAAGGTTTACGCCGGCCGAGTCGCGCACCATCCCGATCGCGCGAAGAAACCCCGGCACATTGAAACCGGCGGTCTGGGACATCGACTGTCGTATGGCGGGAATATCGGCGAAATAGAGGGGCGCCTTGTCGCGCGCGCGCAGGATGTTGCGCACCAGCAGTTTGTTGGTCACGTCCTCGACCGCGTCGTTGAACGCGATGGCGTCACCCCTGATCACCGTCGCGTTCATCGTTCCGCAGCCGCAGAGCGAAGCGGCCAGCATGCAGGCGAGCAGTCGAACCATTCGCGTTCCTTCGCGGGAAGCCGTCGTGTGCGGATTCGATAGTCCGCGCATCGCAAGACGGCTGGTGACGCGGACAATGACATATTCACCGAGCTCACGCCATTGACGCGCAGAACCTATAATCGCGTGTCTCCATCTCCGGCCCTCCATGAAGATCCTGGTCATCGGCTCCGGCGGCCGCGAGCACGCGCTGGCATGGCGACTCACCCAGTCGCCCAAGGTCTCGCGCGTCTTCGTGGCTCCCGGCAATGCGGGCACCGCACGCGAGGAAGGCCTGTACAACCTCGACCTGCATTCCATTCCCGAGTGGGTCGCTTTCGCCAAGGCCGAGGGCATTCACGCCACGGTCGTCGGCCCCGAGGGGCCGCTGGCGGCCGGCGTGGTCGATACGTTCCGCGCGGCGGGCCTGCGCGTTTTCGGACCGACGCAGGCGGCCGCACAGCTCGAGGCCTCGAAGGACTTCGCCAAGCGGTTCATGGCGCGGCACGGCATTCCGACCTCGCGCTACGAATCGTTCTCGGACGCGAGGTCCGCCCACGCGTATATCGACCGCCACGGCGCGCCGATCGTGATCAAGGCCGATGGGCTCGCCGCGGGCAAGGGCGTGGTCGTCGCGATGACCGACCCCGAGGCGCACGAGGCGATCGACATGATGCTCGCCGGCAACAAGCTGGGCGACGCCGGCCACCGCGTCGTGGTCGAGGAGTTCATGGAGGGCGAGGAGGCGAGCTTCATCGTCATGGTTGATGGCCGTAACGTCCTGCCGCTCGCCTCGAGCCAGGACCACAAGCGGATCTTCGACGGCGACCGTGGCCCGAACACCGGCGGCATGGGGGCCTACTCGCCCGCGCCCGTGGTGACGCCCGAGGTGCATCACCGTGCGATGAGCGAGATCGTGATGCCGGTGGTGAAGGGCATGGCCGCCGAGGGCACTCCTTTTTCGGGGTTCCTCTACGCCGGCCTGATGATCGACGCGGCCGGCGCGCCGCGCGTGGTGGAGTTCAACTGCCGACTCGGCGACCCGGAGACGCAGCCGATCCTAATGCGCCTGAAGAGCGACCTGCTTACGCTCGTCGACCACGCGATCGACGGCAAGCTCGACCAGGTGGAGGCCGAGTGGGATCGCCGCGCGGCGCTCGGCGTGGTCCTTGCGGCTGCGGGCTATCCCGACACACCGCGCAAGGGCGACGAGATCACCGGCCTGCCGAAGCCGGAGGACGACGCGCGCGTGTTCCATGCCGGCACGACGACGGCCGACGGCAAGGTGGTCACGAACGGGGGACGCGTGCTCTGCGTCACCGCCCTGGGCGACAAGGTGAAGATCGCCGCCGAGCGCGCCTACGAGGTCGTGGACCGGATCCGCTTCGACGGCATGCAATTCCGCCGCGACATCGGCGCGCGCGCTTTCGGCCGGCGCTAGGCAGCGATGTTCCTCGGACATTTCGCCGTCGCCCTCGCCGCCAAGCGGGTGGCGCCCGCGGTGTCGCTCGGCGTGATGTTCCTCGCGGCGCAGCTCGCCGACCTCGCCTGGCCGATCCTGGTGTTCGCCGGCATCGAGATCGTCGCCGTGAAACCGGGAATCACCGCGGTCACGCCGCTCGACTTCGTTCATTACCCCTGGTCGCACAGCCTCGCCGCGCTTGCCGTGTGGGGGATCGCGCTCGGCGCCGCCTACCAGCTCTCGACGCGCGGCAGGACCGCCGATGCCGTGGTTCTCGCGCTGCTGGTGGTGAGCCACTGGGTGCTCGACTTCGCCAGCCATCGTCCCGACATGCCGCTCCTGCCGCACGGCGGCAACAAGCTCGGCCTCGGACTGTGGCATTCGCTGCCCGCCACCCTCCTCGTCGAGGGCGCGCTGTTCGCGGCGGGGACGTTCATCTACCTGCGCGCCACGCGTGCGGTCAATCGCACCGGAAGCCTCGCGCTCTGGGCGCTGATCGCCTTCCTGGCGATTGTCTATCTCGCGAGCGTCTTCGGCCCGCCGCCGCCGTCGGCCGAGGCGGTGGCCGGGAGCGCACTGGCTATGTGGCTGCTGGTCGCGTGGGGATTCTGGGTGGATCGCAATCGCGTGCCGGCCGAGGGCACCGAGGGCGAGCGGCGATGAATTCCGAAGCGGTACGCGAGTACCTCACGGGCCTCCAGGATCGCATCGTCGAGCGCATGGCGACCCTCGACGGCAGGTCCTTCATCCGCGACGACTGGACGCGCGCGGAAGGGGGCGGGGGCACGTCGATGCTGCTGGAGGGCGGCGATCTTCTCGAGCGCGCGGGCGTTGGCTTCTCTCACGTGATGGGCACGAAGTTGCCGCCGTCGGCCACCGCGCACCGTCCCGAGATCGCCGGGCGACCCTGGGAGGCCATGGGTGTGTCGCTGGTCTTCCACCCGCGCAATCCGTACGTGCCGACGGTGCACATGAACGTGCGCTTCTTCATGGCGGGCCACGTCTGGTGGTTCGGCGGCGGAATGGATCTCACGCCCTACTACGGCTTCGAGGAGGATTGCGCGCACTTCCATCGCGCCAACCGTGATGCGCTCGCGCCGTTTCCCGGCCTGCACGTGCGCTTCAGGAAAGCCTGCGACGATTATTTCTTCCTCAAGCACAGGAACGAGCCGCGCGGCATCGGCGGTACCTTCTTCGACGATTTCAGCGAGCTCGGTTTCGAGCGCAGCTTCGCCGTGATGCAGGCGGTGGGGAATGCGTTCCTGCCGGCGTACGTGCCGATCGTCGAGCGCCGCCGCGACACGTCCTGCGGCGAACGCGAGCGCGACTTCCAGGCCTATCGCCGCGGCCGCTACGTCGAGTTCAACCTGGTGTGGGACCGCGGCACGCTCTTCGGCCTGCAGTCGGGCGGGCGCGCCGAATCCATCCTCATGTCGCTGCCGCCGATGGTGAAATGGCGCTACGACTGGAAGCCCGAGCCCGGCACGCCCGAGGCGCGCCTCTACACCGACTTCCTCGTGGCCCGCGACTGGGCCGCGGCCTAGACGCCCTCGACCAACAGCAGGCGCCCGTTGCTGTTCGCCCTGCGCAGCGCCAGCGGCTTCTCGTATTCGGGCGAGTCGTACCAGCGGCGTGCGGCCTCCGCCGTCGGGAACTCGAGGATCACCCGCCGGCACTCGGGCCAATCGCCTTCGAGCGCCTGGGCCTTTCCTCCGCGCACCAGGAACCTGCCGCCGTATTTCTCGATGGTGGCGGGCACCACCGCGGTGTAGGCCTTGTAGCCTTCGGGGTTGGTGACTTCGATCTCGGCGATCACGTAGGCGACCATTTTCTGTGTTCCTCCCGGGTCAGAGCTTCTCGTAGGCGATCTGCACCGGCTCGGTGCCGTAGATCTTCTCCAGCCGGCGCACTATGAAGTGGCCGCGCGCCATGTCCTGGTAGTGGCCGATGAAGAGCGTGTTGATCAGGGCACCCCCAGCCGCCCCCAGCACCGGCACCATCTGCGCCGCGGTCTTCTGCGATACCACGATGCCGAAGCGCGAGGCGATGAGGGTGATCAGCCGCAGCAACGCCGGGCCGCCGCTCTTCGACATGCCCTTCTCCGCCAGGTGCCTCGCCGCCTCGGTGACCGCGGTGGCGAGCGCCGAGCGGGCCGCGAAGTAGCCCGATTCCGCGGCGTTGTCGCTCTTGTCCCGCGTGCTGCCGAGGGCGAACACCGTGAGGCACGCGAGCTTGGTTTCGATGTGGCGCGGATCCTCGCCCGCGGCGGCGGCGATGGCGGCGATCGAGCGCAGGATGAGCGTGGCCGACACCGGCAGCTCGATCGCGATCGCGGCGATGCCGAACGCCCCGCCGATGGCGCCGGAGGTGGCGGCACCCCACTTGTGCATGCGGTCGCTCGACGATCCCGGCCGCTTGGTGCCGAGCGATTTCACCGCCACTTCGAGGGCTTTCATCAGCGCGTTCTCGGTCGCGGAGTGGATCGTCTTCTGCACTCTCGCGGGCAGCATCTTCATGCCCTTCTCGATCGGTGAGCCGAGCGTCGCGGAGAGCTTCGCCGCGAGCCCGGGGTTCTCGAGGATCTGCTTCGCACGCTTGAGGTCTTCCAGGTCCGCCTTCGAGATCATCGTCGCCTTCAATACGTGTAGGTCGGAGTAAGCCACGTCCTGCGCGCCGTGGCGTCGGTGGCGGGAGTGCGCGTGTGGCCGGGCTAGGTGGCGCTCGCGAGCGCCCGGGCGGGAAGAGCGCCTGGGCGGTCGCCGACCGCTGAACCCGCCTGCGGCGTGGCGGCCGCGGTCTGCTTGTAGACCGAATAACGCCTCAGGGCCTCGGCCACCTGGGTGCGAAGGTCGCGCGCGCTCACCGGCTTGGGCAGCAGGCGGAACACGTGGGCGCGGTTCACGAGTTCGATCGCGAGCTCCGCGTCGGGCTCGTCGGTGAGCAGGATCGAGAGAACTCCTGGCCGCTTGGCCCTGATCTGACGGAAGAGCGCGACAAGGCCGTCCATGCCGGTGCCGATGTCGGCCACGATGGCCGCGATCTCTTCCTTCGCCATCACCTTCGCGGCATCAGCCACGGTGCCGACGAGGATCACCCGCGCGGAGCCCGCGAGCAGGCGTTCCAGCCCGCGTGCCACGCCCTCCTGGGGATCGATCACCAGCAGTGAGCCCGCGCTGCGCGGTGCGCTCACTGCGGCAGGGGCGGTCGCGGCGAGTTCTCTGGCGGTGCGCACCGCCTCGGCGAGCGCCACGCGCAGCTCGTCGTTCTCCCAGGGCTTCATCACGAAGCGGAAGATCTCGCCGTGATTGATGGAGCCCACCAAAGAAGCGAGATCGGTGTATCCCGTGAGCAGCATGCGAACCGTGCTGGGCGACAACTTGCGCACTTGCTGCAACAGTTCCACGCCGGTCACGCCGGGCATGCGCTGGTCGCTCACGATCACCTGGATCGGGCCGCGCGCCATGATCTCGAGCGCCGCGGCGCCACCCTCGGCGATCTGCACGTTGTATTCCTGGCGGAAGAGCGCCGCGAGGGCATTGAGGATGCGCGGATCGTCATCGACGAAGAGCACGTTGGGCTTGCCGCTGCCGGCAGGCGTGGGCTTCTCGGGCGCGGGGGCTGCGGCCTTGGCGGCCAGCACCTTGGCGTTCTGCATCAGCAGCGAAGGCTGCGCCGCCGGCTTGGGCGCTGCAGCGGGCGGCGAAGCAGGTTTCTCAGCCGCGGGCGGCGCGGGCGGAGGTGCTTGCGGCTTCGCCGCGGCAGGCGCTGCAGGCGGTGGTGCAGGCGGTGGTGGCGCAGGTTTTGCAGCGGCAGCGGGCGCTGGCACGACCGGTTTCGCCGCGGCAGTGGGTGCCGGTTCCGGTGCACTGACCGAAGGCTCCGGCACCGACGCTTCGGCGATCGCGATCGGCGCGGTGGTCACCGGCGGCGGCTTGGGAATGTCCAGCGGGCGCCCGACCGTGTCCTGCAATCCGAGGCGCATGCCCTCGGCCATCTCGATCGCGGCGTTGTAGCGCGCTTCGGGCTGCTTCGCGACCGCCTTCTGGATCACCCAGTCGAGCTGCCAGGCGAGCCCCTTGTTGTGCGAGGAGGGATCGAGGATCGTGTCCTCGAGGATCGCGCGCCTCAACTCCTCCCCGTCACCCGTGAACGGCAGCTTGCCGGTGACCAGCTGGTAGGCGAGAGCGCCCACCTGGTAGAGGTCCGAGCGCGCGGTGATCTTGCCGCGGCGAATGTGCTCGGGCGAGTAGTACTCGATCGCCGTCTCTTCCTTGGCGACGTAGAGGATCGAGACACCCAGGTCGCAGATCACCACGCTGCCGTCGGCGTTGAGGATCACGTTGCCGGGCTTGATGTTGCGGTGCACGGCGCCCTGCTGGTGGGCGTAGGCGAGCGCCTCGAGCATCTGGCGCAGGATGTCCCACGCCTTCTTCGGCTCCGGGAAGGCGCCCTCCTTCAGCAGCGCGGAGAGCGGCGAGCCCTCGGCCAGCTCGAACACCAGCCCGACTTCGGGGCCCTCGGAAACCATCTCGACGAAACGCGCGATGCCGGGGTGCCGGACGCGGGCAAGCCCCCCCGAGTATGCGCGGAACGGCTCGATGGCGCGTTGCTCGAGGGCGGCCGCGTCGATGAGCTTGAGCGCGTAGGCGCGCTGCTGCTCCACGTGCGTGGCGCGATACACGGTCCCGTGCACGCCCTTGCCGAGCTCCGCCTCGATCTGATACTTGCCGAAGATGCGCCCGGTCATGCGGCCACCTCCTCGCTCTCGACCACGCCTTCGGCGAGCTCCTGCGGCGGCTTGATCGGCAGGATCACGGTGAAGGTCGAACCTTCCCCCACCGTGGAGCGAACGTCGATGCGCCCGCCGTGCTGCGCCACGATCTTGTAGGCGATCGACAGGCCCAGCCCCGTGCCGCTGCCGACTTCCTTGGTGGTGAAGAAGGGGTCGAAGATGCGGCCGAGGTTCTCGGGCGGGATGCCCTTGCCGTTGTCGGTGATCTCGATCGCGACGGCGTTGTCGCCCTCGACGCGCGTGGCTGCCGCGATGCGGCCCATGGGCTTGTCGATCGCCTGCACGGCGTTGGTCACCAGGTTGAGGACCACCTGGTTCACCTGCGAGGGCGAACAGGTGATCGAGGGGAGCTCGCCCAGGTTCTTCTCGACGTCGACCTTGCGCAGCAGCGTGCGCGCGATGAGGAATGCGCCGTTCACGCTATCGTTCACGTTGAAGCTCGCGATCTTGCTGCGGTCCAGGCGCGAGAAGTTGCGCAGGTTGGAGACCAGCTCCGAGATCTGCTCGATGCCGTGCATCCCGTCGTGGGTGAGGACATCGAGGTCGCGCATCACCTGGTTCTCGTGAAGCCGCTCGAGGTCGGCCGAGAGGCCGGCGAAGGCTTCGCGCAGCGCTTCGGGGTCGGCGGACTCGGACTGCAGCATCGCCAGAAGGCCCGCGGCGCGCTCGATCGCGCGCTGCAAATGCGGCATGTGGTCTCTGATGCTGGAGACATTGCTCTTCACGTAGGCGAGCGGTGTGTTGATCTCGTGCGCCACCCCCGCCACCAGCTGGCCGAGCGACGACATCTTCTCGGTCTGGACCAGCTGCGCCTCGGACTCCTTCAGCTGTTGCAGGGCGCGCGAGAGGTCAGCGGTTCGTTCGGCGACACGCTTCTCCAGCTCGGCGTTCGCCAGGCGCAGCGCCGCGTCGGCCGCGAGCACGCGCGAGAAGAGGTAGCCCAGGCCGAGGAGGAGGGCGGCCGCGTAGGCGACGAGGTAGGTGCGCCAGCGATCCTTCTCCTCGAGCGCGCCGTTCCTGCGGGTGGCAAGCTCGCGCGCCGCGAGACTCACCCGC
>JBKJTM010000168.1:0-5454 GCA_046590805.1 Usitatibacter sp. | reverse complement strand
GGCGGCGAGAGCCAGTCGCTGGCCGACATCTTCTCCAGCGCGGCGCGCACCTGGAACCTCACCGGCGGGCTGCTGCAGCCACTCTTCGCATCAGGTGCGATCCGGGGAGGGGTGGATCTCGCCAATGCGCGCACGCGGGAAGCCGCGGAGCTCTACCAGAAGGCGATCGCGACGGCGTTCAGCGAGGTGCGGGACGCGATCCACAACCAGACCAACGCGCGCGATGCGCTCGCTTCTCAGGCGGCACGCGAGGCGGCGCTTGGCCGTACCGCGGAGCTCGCCAAGCTGCGCTACGACAACGGCGCGGTGAGCCTCTTCGAGGTCCTGGAGGCGGAGCGCCAGCTGGCCCTCGCGCGGCTCGATGCGATCGATGCTGAGCGGGATCGCCGCAATGCGATCGTGGACTTGTACCTCTCGCTGGGGAGTTGACTGGCGGGGTGGCTCGCGTCTGCGGCATCTCGCGTCAAGCGCCTTCCCCTTCGCAGCCCCACCGTGAAACACCCGCTCCCGGCTTCTGCGAGAATCCCGCGATGAGCGAGCGCTGGGATATCTTCTGCCGCGTCGTCGACAACTACGGCGACGTGGGCGTGTCGTGGCGCCTTGCGCGCCAACTCGCCCGCGAGCACGGCAAGCGCGTGCGGCTGTGGATGGACGACCTCACCGTGATCGCCAAGCTGCGTCCGGGCATCGACACCTCCCATGACGTCCACCAGATCGACGGTGTCGAGGTGGTGCGGATGCGCGAGTTGCCCTTCACCCCCAGAGGCGTGGCCGACGTGGTGGTGGAGACATTCGGCTGCGATCCTCCCGCCGCGTACATCGAGCAGATGGCGGCGCAGGAGCGCAAGCCCCGCTGGATCAACCTCGAGTACCTGAGCGCCGAGGAGTGGGTCGAGGGCAGCCATAAGCTTCCCTCGCCGCACCCGCGCCTGCCGCTCACCAAGCACTACTTCTTCCCGGGCTTCACCGCGGGCACCGGCGGGCTGCTGCGCGAGCAGGGACTCCTCGAGCGACGCGACGAGTTCCAGGCGGACGCCGGCGCGCAGGCCGCGTTCTGGCGCTCGCTCACCGGCAAGGCGCCTGCGGACGGGGCGTTGAAGATCAGCCTTTTCACCTATGCGGATGCGCCGGTGGAGAGCCTCGCGCGCGCCTGCCTCCAGTATCCCGGTCCGGTGTGGCTCATCGCCCCCGAGGGCACAGCGGCCACCTACCTGCGCGACAAGCTGGTCCCGGGCCACGACACCATCCGCCGCAACGACCACCATGGCGGGCGCAGGCGCGAGGTGGAGGTCTTCCGCGTGCCGTTCCTGCCCCAGGACCAGTTCGACCTGCTGCTGTGGGCGAGCGACGTGAACTTCGTGCGCGGCGAGGATTCGTTCGTCCGCGCCCAGTGGGCGGCGCGGCCCTTCGTCTGGCACGTCTATCCGACCGCCGACCACGCCCACTGGATCAAGCTCCAGGCTTTCCTGCACTGCTACGACCAAGGGCTTGCACCCGCACAGGCGGCCGCGTTGGATGGGCTCTGGAATGCCTGGAACCAGCGCGAATCGTCCCCATCTCCCCAGGGAGCGAGGCCGGGACTGCCGGATGCATGGGCCGGATTCGTGAGCAAGCGTGCTTGGCTCGCGGAGCATGCGCGACGCTGGTCCGACCAGTTGGCGGCGCGCCCGGACCTGGCCGCATCCCTGGTGGATTTCGCCGATCGGGCGCTGGCGGAAAGCAGCGGCAAGGTGCTAAAATGATGGGCTTTTCGGCATAGAGACACACCTAATGAAATACGCTCAAGAACTGCGCAGCGGCAATGTGATCATGGTGGGCAAGGACCCCATGGTCGTGCTCAGGGCCGAATACAACAAGGGTGGCCGCAACTCCGCCACCATGAAGATGAAGATGAAGAATCTTCTGAACGGCTCGAACATGGAGACCGTGTACAAGGCCGACGAGAAGTTCGAGCTGCTGATGCTCGAGAAGAAGGAAGTGACCTTCTCCTACTTCGCGGATCCCATGTACGTCTTCATGGACCCGGAATACAACCAGATCGACATCGAGGCCGAGAACCTCGGCGACGCGGTGAACTACATCGAGGACGGCATGGTGGGCGAGGCGCTCTTCTACGAAGGCCGCGCGATCTCGTTCGAGCTGCCCACGACCGTGGTGCGCGAGGTGATCTACACCGAGCCCGCGGTGCGCGGCGACACGTCGGGCAAAGTGTTGAAGCCCGCGAAGTTGAAGACCGGATTCGAGGTGCAGGTCCCGGCGTTCTGCGCCACTGGCGACAGGATCGAGATCGACACCCGCACGCATGAATATAAAAGAAGGGTAGCCGCATAAGGCTGCCGCTTCACCGTTCCCCGGACGCAATGCCGGGAGCGAATATTCGAGGGCGCCGTCGGCGCCCTCTTTTTTGTTTCTTCCGCTATTTGCGGGGAACGGTCGGAGCCGACGTGGCGGCTGTCATCTCCCGGCCCGGAAACTGCAACCGTGAGCCCTCGGGGCGCCTGATGCGTGTAGCGGCGACTCCTGGCGGGCATCTGGGCAAGGGTGAGCAGCGCGGGTCGCCGCTACACGCACCGGCCCTCGCGCTCGCAGTTTCAGGGCGCGTGAGATGACAGCCGCCACGTCGCCTCGGTGCCTTGGCGCCCACGTCCCGGAGATCCGTGACGAACCTCTTTTTTTGGCGTCGACCTGGCATACGATGGCTGCTGAATGAAAACCGCCCATCCGACCGTCGCCGCGGCCGTGCGCGAGCAGACCGGATTCGCCTGGTCGAAGGCGAAGAAGCTCTGCGAGGAGGGGCGCGTCACCGTGGACGGCGTCCGCTGCCTCGATCCGGCCGCCCGCATTCGAGCCGACGCCGTCGTCGTCGTCGACCCGCACGCGCCGAAGCATCGTCCGGGCGCGCTCTCCGAGAGCGCGATCGTCTTCCACGACCGCGACGTGGTGGTGGTGGACAAGCCCGCGGGAATGCTGAGCGTCGCCGACGAGCCGGGCAACAAGGACACGCTCGGCCTGCACGCGCGAACGCTGCTGCGGCGCATGGGCGGGCGTGAAGAGGATGCGCCCCTGGGGGTCGTCCATCGGCTCGACCGCGATACCAGCGGGCTGATGGTGTTCACGCGCAATGCCTCGGCGCTGCGCGCGCTCGCGGAGCAGTTCCGCGACCACACGGTCGAGCGCGCCTATCACGCTATCGCGCACGGCGAGGTGCCCGCTATGCGCATGGACACCCAGCTGATCCTCGACCGCGGCGACGGGCTGCGCGGCTCGTTCGGCCACTTCCGGCGACCGAAAGGCGAGCTGCCCACCGATGCGCGGCAGGCGATCACGGTCTTCACGCCTATCGCCGCGCTGAAGGGGGCGACGCTGGTGGAGTGCCGCCTCGAGACCGGTCGCCAGCACCAGGTCCGCATCCATCTCGCCGAGCTCGGCCATCCGCTGGTCGGCGAGGAGGTCTACATCCGCGACTACCGGGGCGTGAGGGTCGAGTCGCCCCGCACGATGCTGCATGCGCGCGTGCTCGGGTTCGTCCATCCGCGCACGGGCAAGCCCGCGTCGTTCACGAAGGAGGCGCCCGCGGATTTCGCCGCGATGCTCGAGAGACTTCGCCCGACCGACTGGAGCTAGCGCCCCGCTGAGGTAGGATTCGCGCATGGCCCTCAAGCGATCCACCTGGAAGCCCGGCACCGTCGTGCTGCTCGAGCACGAATCGAAGATCCTGCGCGGCAACGCGCTGCGCGATCCCCACGTGCGCAAGCTCGCGGTGTGGCTGCCACCGCAGTACGACGCCGGTGGCGCTCGTGGCCTCGGCAGGCGTTTCCCGGTGTTCTACGACATGGTGGGCTTCATGGGCTCGGGCCTGTCGCACGTCGCGTGGAAGAATTTCAGCGAGAACGTGCCCGAGCGCATGGCGCGCCTCATCCACGAGCGCAGGATGGGGCCCGCGATCGTCGTCTTTCCGGACTGCTTCACCGCGCTCGGCGGCAACCAGTACGTGAACTCGTCGGCGATCGGCAACTACGCGGATTACCTGACCAAGGAGATCGTGCCGTTCGTCGATCGCGAGTTCCGCACGCTCGCCTCGCGCGACCACCGCGGCTGCTTCGGCAAGTCATCCGGCGGCTATGGAGCGATCATCCACGGCATGCGCTATCCCTCGACCTGGGGCGCGATCGCCGATCATTCCGGCGACGCCTACTTCGACTTCGTCTACTGGCACGACTGGCCGAACACGCTGAACGAGCTGGCGAAGCACCGCCCGAAGCCCGTGAAGCTGCCCGGCAAGGTGGACGTGCGCAAGATCGAGAAGGGCGTGGAGCGCGGCGCCGATGACGGCCGCGTGCGCGCGTTCCTCGATGCGGTGTGGACGAAGCCCAAGATCAGCAGCGCGGAGGGCCATTGCATCATGAACCTCTGCATGGCCGCGACCTACGATCCCGATCCGCGCGCGCCCAACGGCTTTCGCCTGCCGTTCAACCTCGAGACCGGCGAGGTGATCCCGGAGCGCTGGAAGAACTGGCGCGCCAACGATCCCGTCAACCTGGTGACGAGGTACCGCGACAATCTCAGGTCATTGCGCGGCATCTACATCGACTGCGGCGCGCGCGACCAATACCACATCCAGTTCGGCTCGCGCATCCTCTCCAAGCGGCTTTCGCTGGCGCGCATCGCGCACACCTACGAGGAGTTCGACGACACCCACTCCGACGTCGACTACCGCATGGATGTGTCGCTGCCGTTCCTCTCACGCGCTCTGAGGTAGGACTGTCTTCCGGCAGCGCCAGCAAACGCCGGGGCGTGGGGAAGGGGCTTGAGGGAGTGGGTCCCGGACTAGCCCGATTTGGCGCGGCGGGACTAGCTTGGCGGGCGTGCAGGGAACGTCACGCGGAAGGAATTGCCGCGTCCGTCCGGATCGTCGTGCAGATCGATCGTCGCCTCGTGGATGCTGGCGATCTCGCGGGCGATCGCGAGTCCCAGGCCGCTTCCATCCTGCATGTTTCCCAGCAGGCGGCGGAATCGCTCGAACACGCGCTGGCGTTCCTCCGGCGGGATGCGCGGCCCATCGTCGGTCACTTCCAGCAGCGGCGCCGGGTTTGCGCTCACGCGCACCGTGACCCGCCCACCCTCCGGGGTGTAGCGCACCGCGTTGTCCACCAGGTTGTCCAGCAGGACGCGCAGGCGCGATTCGTCGCCGCGGATCGTCGTCGCCCCCCCCGGGCCCTCGAAGCCCAGGTCGATGCGCTTCTTCAACGCCTCCGGCACCCACCCCTGGCTCACGTCGAGGGCGAGCGCTTTGAGGTCGACCGGAACGAGCGACAGCTCGCGCGCGGCTTCGGGCTCGTTGTGCGCGAGCGCGAGCAGCTGTGACACCACTCGTGAAAGCCGCTCCAGGCCGGAGCTCGCGGTGACCAGCGCCTTGCGCAGGCGTTCCGGATCCTCCTCGCGCATCGCCACCTC
>JBKJTM010000103.1:0-5503 GCA_046590805.1 Usitatibacter sp. | reverse complement strand
TTGGGGCTCGTGAACGGGTGGTGAGCGGCGTTCCAGCGTTTGTTGTCGTCGTCGTACTCGAAGGCCGGAAAGTCCACCACCCAGCACGGCTTGAAGCCGCTCTCGGCGTGGCCCTTTTCGTGGCCGACCTTCTGGCGCAGCGCACCCAGCGCGTCGTTCACCACCTTGCGGCGGTCGGCGCCGAAGAAGATCACGTCGCCGGCCCTGGCACCGGTGAGCTCGATGATTCGGCCCAGCACCTCCGGGGACAGGAACTTCACGATCGGCGACTGCAGCCCTTCCTCGTTCAGCTTCGCGGGATCGTTCACGCGGATGTAGGCGAGGCCCTTGGCGCCATAGATGGCGACGAAGGGCGTCAGGTCATCGAGCTCCTTCCTCGAGAACTGCTCGTTGCCGCCCGGCACGCGCAGCGCCGCGACCCGGCCGTCGGGAAGCTCGGCCGCGGACTTGAACACCTTGAAGGTCGCGTCCTTCATCAGGTCGGTGAGCTCGGTGAGCTCCAGCTTCACGCGCAGGTCGGGCTTGTCGCTGCCGTAGCGCATCGTCGCCTCGGCATGGGTGAGGCGCGGGAAGGGCGGCAGGTCCACGCCGAGCACCTGCTTCCAGATATGGCGCACCAGGCCCTCCATCAGGTCCTGGATCTCGCGCTCGCCGAGGAAGGAAGTCTCGACGTCGATCTGGGTGAACTCGGGCTGGCGGTCGGCGCGCAGGTCCTCGTCGCGGAAGCACTTCACGATCTGGTAGTAGCGGTCGAGGCCCGCGACCATCAACAGCTGCTTGAAGAGCTGCGGCGACTGCGGCAGCGCGTAGAACTGGCCGTCGTGCATGCGCGAGGGCACCAGGAACTCGCGCGCGCCCTCGGGGGTGGACTTGTACAGGATCGGCGTTTCGACCTCGATGAAGCCGTTGCCGTCCAGGTACGAACGCGCGGCACGCGAAGTGGCGTGGCGCATCCGGAGCGCGCGCTGCATCGGCTCGCGGCGCAGGTCGAGGTAGCGGTACTTGAGGCGCACCTCTTCCGAGACGTGCTCGTCGTCGATCATGAAGGGGGGCGTGGTCGCGGGATTGAGGATCTCCAGCTCGTGCGCCAGGACCTCGATCTCGCCGCTCTTCAGGCTCGCGTTGACCGTGCCATCGGGGCGGCGGCGAACCACGCCGCGCACGCGCAGGACGAACTCGTTGCGCACGCGGTCGGCGGCCGCGAAGACCTCGACGCGATCCGGATCGCAAACCACTTGCACGAGGCCGTCGCGATCGCGCAGGTCGATGAAGATCACGCCGCCGTGGTCGCGGCGCCGGTGCACCCATCCGAAGAGGGTCACGGATTGGCCGAGGAATCGGGTGTCGGTGCTGCCGCAGTATTCGGTTCGCATTTTTGTCATGTCGCCCCGGCGTGGAGACCGGGGCCCAATTTCATTGAATGGATCCCGGTCGCCACCGGGATGACGGGCTATCGGGTTCGCGAGGCTCTCTCGTCCGCCGCCGCCGTCACGTTCTCGGCGACGGCACCGGATTGGGATCGGTCCCGGAGCGATTCCTCTCGGGCCGGTGGCGCGGGGGCGGCTCGGCCACCCCCATGGAGATGATGTACTTGAGGGCCGCGTCGACGCTCATGTCGAGCTCGACCGTCTCCGATCGCGGCAGGATGAGGAAGAACCCCGCGGTAATGTTGGGCGTGGTCGGCACGAATACCGAGATCTGGTCGCGGCCGAGGATGTCGGCCACCTCGTGCTCGGGCGAGCCGGTGACCAGCGCCACGGTCCACGTGCCGGCGTGCGGGTAGCGCACCAGCACGGCGCGGCGGAACGCCTTGCCTTCCGGGGAGAAGAGCGTATCGCTGATCTGCTTCACACCGCCGTAGATCGAGCGCACCACCGGCACGCGCCCGAGCAGCTGGTCGCCGAGCGCGAGGAGCTTGCGTCCGAAAAAGTTCGCGGCAAGCGCGCCGGTGGTGAGCACGATCGCCGCGGTGAGGATGATGCCGAGGCCCGGTACGTGAAATCCGAACATCGCCTCGCTCTGGTACTGCGCGGGAACGAGAAGCAGGGACTGGTCCATGAGGTCGACCAGCAGCTTGAGGACCCACAACGTGATGACGAGCGGGATCCACACCAGCAAGCCGGCGACGAAGTAGCGGCGCAGCGTGGCGCCCATCAGCGGTGTTGCCACGATGCGCGCAAGCGCTCCATGGTCAAGGGGTACCCGTGCCGGGGGTGCTCGAGGGGGCCTTGGCGCTGTCGCCGCCGCCCGTCGCGGCTTTCTTCTCGCCGCCCTCTCCGGCCTTCTTCTCGCCGCCCTCTCCGGCCTTCTTCTCGCTGCCCTCGCCTTTCTTGTCGCCGCCTTCCCTCGATTCCTTGGGGACGGCCGAGGTGCCCTTGCCCTTGAAGTCGGTCGCGTACCAGCCGCTGCCCTTCAGCTGGAACCCCGCCGCCGTGAGCATCTTGGAAAGCGTCGGCTTGCCGCACTTGGCGCAGACCGTGAGCAGCGGATCGTTGATCTTCTGCATCACTTCCTGCTGCTCGCCGCAGCTCGAGCAACGATACTCATAGATCGGCATCAGGGTCTTTCGAATTTCGAGAAATCATATTTTAACAGAAGGACTTGGCGCTATTGTGCAGTGCGGCAAGAAACGCCTGCGGCGCGCGCCGCTCACGGGCCGCGCTGCTGCAAACGCCGCCGGTTGGCGACGAAGCCGCCGGCGGCCAGCGCCCCGGCCATCGTCCAGAAGAGCGGAAGCATGCCGATCGCCGCGCCCATGGCGCCGAAGGCGAGCGGCAGCACCGTATGGCTCGCGTTCAGGACCACGGATCGCACGCCGACCGCCTCGCCCGCGCGGCCCGGCGGCGCCATGGCGTAGAGGAGCGACATCACCGAGGGCTGTGTCGCGCCCAATCCGAGGCCGAGGAGAAACGCGATGGCGGCCAGCAACGGCACCGTCTCGACCAGCGGGAACAGCACATAGGCGACGCAAGCGATGCAGAAGGTCGTCGTGATCATCGGCCAGTCGCGCACGCGCCGCGAGAGCCACGGAAGCGCGAGGCGGACGAGGAAGGTGGCGAGCGCGAATGCGCCGAGGATGAGGCCGATGGTCGAGGCGCTCAAGCCGATGGCGGTGCCGTAGATCGGCATCACGAAGACGAAGAGATCCCAGGCGCTTGCGAGCAGCCCCGTCACCAGGAAGACGCGTCGCAGCTCGGGCTCGCGCAGCAGCTCGAACGCGTTGCGCCCGCTGCCTCCCGCGCCGCTGCCGGAAATGTGGTTGAAGCTGTGGCGCTTCACGACGAGCAGCGTGAGCGCGGCGATCGCGAGCACCGCGAGCACCAGGAAGGTCGCGCGGTGGCCGATGGAGTCGATCATGAAGCCGGCGGAGGTCGGCCCGAGGAAGTTGGAGATCGAGAACCCGAGCGCGAGCCAGCCGAAATTCGCCCGGCGATCCTCATCGCTGCTGCCCGCGCCCACCGCATGCTGGACCGCGATGTGGAACAGCATGAATGCGGTGCCGATGCCCGCGGCGGCGAAATAGAGCGCCGACAAACCGGGCACCAGCCCCGGCAGCGCGACGAAGATCGCGACAACGAGCGTCGCCCACACGACCGGCTTCCTCACGCCCACGCGATCCACCATCCGCCCGGCGGGCACCGCGAGCAGCATCGGCAGGGCCGCGAAGAGCGACATCATCACCCCCACCGCCAGGGGCGAGGCGTTCAGCGACAGCGCGTTGAGGGAGATGGTAAGGCGGCTGCCATTGAACGCCGAGTGCGCGAGGACGGTGACGACGATGAGGAGCGCGATCGGGGGCCCCGCGAGGACCCCCGGGCCGGTCGCGCCGGGCAGCTTGTCCGCGGGCGCGCCCTAGGCCGCGCGGGCGGATTCCAGCGCGGCGATGCGCACCGGGATCGGCGGATGGCTGGAGAAGAGCGCGAGGAAGCGGCTGCCACCCTCCGCGATGCCGAAGGCCTGCAGCGACTGCGGCAGCGCCGCCGGCTCCGCACCCCCGAGGCGGCGCAGCGCGCCGATCATGGAGCGCGGCGAGCCCATCATCGCCGCCGAGCCGGCGTCGGCGCGGAATTCCCGCTGGCGCGAGAACCACGCCACGACGATCGAGGCGAGGAGGCCGAAGACGATCTCGCAGACGATCACGGTGATCGTGAAGCCCAGCCCGACCCCGCGCTCGGTCTTGAAGATCACCTTGTCGACGAAGAATCCCACCACGCGTGCCAGGAACACGACGAACGTATTCAGCACGCCCTGGATGAGGGTGAGCGTCACCATGTCGCCGTTCGCGATGTGGGCCACCTCGTGGCCGATGACGGCTTCAACCTCTTCACGCGTCATCGACTCGAGGAGCCCCGTCGATACCGCGACCAGCGACGAGTTGCGGAAGGCGCCGGTGGCGAACGCGTTCGGAGCGCCCGGGAAGATCGCAACCTCGGGCATGCCGATGCCCGCCTTGTCGGCGAAGCCCTTGACTGTGTTCACCAGCCACTGCTCGTCGGCGGTCTGCGGCGACTCGATCACATGGGCGCCGGTGGACATCTTCGCCATCCACTTGGACATCAGCAGCGAGATGAACGCGCCGCCGAAGCCGATCACCGCGGCGAATGCGAGCAGCATGCCGAAATTCAGCCCGTTCGCCGTGAGCCACTGGTTCACGCCCAGCAGCGACGTGGTGACGGACAGCACCAGCATCACCGCGAGGTTGGTGATGAGGAAAAGAAATACGCGTTTCATAGCGATACCTCGAAAGGTTTTATCAGAGTCTGGCCCTCAAGCCATGACCGTTTTAGGGAGCTTCGCTCCCTAAAACGGAATGTCGTCTTCGAAGTCGTCGAACTTGCCGCCCGGCTTGCCCGCGGGCTTCGCCGCCGCCGGGCGCGAGGCGCCGCCGCCCTCGCGGTCGCCGCCAGAGTCACGCTCCCGCTCGCCACCGCCCGCGCCACCGCCCGCGCCGCCACCCGCGCCCTGGCGCGAGCCGAGCATCTGCATGCGGTCGGCGACGATCTCGGTGGTGTATTTGTCGACGCCCTCCTTGTCCTGCCACTTGCGCGTCTGCAGCCGCCCCTCCACATACACCTGGCTGCCCTTCTTGAGGTACTCGCCGGCGATCTCGGCCAGCTTGCCGAAGAAGGCCACGCGGTGCCATTCCGTCTTCTCCTGCTTCTCGCCCGCCTTGTCCTTCCACGTGTCCGTGGTGGCGATGGAGATGTTGGTGATCGCGCCGCCGTCGGGCATGTAGCGCGTCTCGGGATCGCGCCCGAGGTTGCCGATGAGGATGACCTTGTTTACCGATGCCATTTTCTATCCCTTTCTAAGTGCGGCCGTTCTTGTCAATTTCCAGTGGCGGGCGTGACCCGCGGCAGGAGGTCCTGCATGCCCCACGCCACCGCAAGCCAGGCGAGCATCGCCCCCAGGCAGGTGAGCAGCACCGTGAGGAAGCCCGCGTGCTGGGCGAGCGCCCCGCCCACAACCGCCCCGACGAACGTGCCGAGGAACTGTACGCTCG
>JBKJTM010000082.1:0-7280 GCA_046590805.1 Usitatibacter sp. | reverse complement strand
TCCTGGCATTGCTGTTGACGGGAACGACGCTCAATCTGTTCTCCATGATCGGCTTCATCATGTTGATGGGACTGGTGACCAAGAACGCGATCCTGCTGGTGGACTTCACCAACCAGGGCATCCGCGAGGGCATGGACCGCTACGAAGCGATCCTCGCCGCGGGCCAGGTGCGGCTGCGGCCGATCCTGATGACCACCATGGCGATGATCTTCGGCATGCTGCCGCTCGCCCTCGCGCTCGGCGCGGGTTCCGAGCAGCAGTCGCCGATGGCGCACGCGGTGATCGGCGGCATCATCACCTCGACGGCGTTGACGCTCGTCGTGGTGCCGGTGCTGTTCACCTACTTCGACACGCTCGGCCGCAAGGTCTCGGCGCGCATCGCCAAGGTCGATCCCGCGGCGCCGGTGGAGGACGCGGTGCCGCAGCAGGGGGACGACTGACCCGCCAGAAAAGGGGGGTAAACTGACCGCCTTCGCCCACCCACGGAGCCATTCGAAATGATGCGAATCCTGAGTTCTAGCTTAGTCATGGTGATGTGGTTCTCGGCGGCTGCTTCGGCATCCAGCCTGGTGGTCGACACCGCGTATGTGGAGAAGGCATCGAAGCGCGGAGCGATCATCTGGGACGCCCGCGAGCAATCCGAATATGCCAAGGGACACGTGCCGGGCGCGGTGAATATCGGCAGCGTCGCCGATGTCTTTCGTGACCAGAATCGCGAAGACCCCCCCTCCGCGGCCGCGGCCTCGCGCATCTTCGGGAGCGCTGGCATGGACATCCTGGCCAGGGAAGTGGTCGTCTACACGCGCATGGGTGATCCGTTTGCCTATTACGGGGCGCGGATGATCGAGTATTACGGCGGACAGCACGCCAAGGTCTATCACGGCGGCCTGGACGACTGGACCGCAGCGGGCAAGCCGCTGGAGACCGCGGAAACGAAACTGCAGCCGGTCAACCTGGCGCTGACCGTGG
The DNA here is from genome assembly GCA_046590805.1 of Usitatibacter sp. Taxonomy (GTDB): domain Bacteria; phylum Pseudomonadota; class Gammaproteobacteria; order Burkholderiales; family Usitatibacteraceae; genus Usitatibacter. Next base: position 6,311 of record JBKJTM010000082.1, on the reverse strand, counting down.
AAGGCCGCGGAGCCCTGGGCAACAAGGAACTGGTGGATCGCGTACGCATCGGGAAATCCCAGATCCTGGATACGCGCACCGTCAAGGAGTTCAAGGGCGAAGACATCCGCGCCATCCGCGGCGGCCACGTGCCGGGCGCGATCAACATCCCTTACGAGGAGAACTGGAAGGATCCTGCTGCCGCCAACAAGCTTGCGGCAAAACAAGTGACGAGCCGTGAAGGCATGTCGCTCAAGCCGCGCGAGGACCTCGCGAAGCTCTACGCGAAGCTGGACCCCGAAAAGGAAACCGTCATCTACTGCCAGAGCGGCGTGCGTGCATCGGAGACGGCTGCGGTGTTACGCGACCTTGGCTTCAAGGACGTCAAGGTCCACGAACCCTCGTGGCTGGGCTACGCGGGCGTGTTATCCGCCCCCGCGGATGATGAAGTCTTCATCAACGTGGGCATGCTGAACGGACGGATCGCAGCGTTGCAGAACCGGGTCAAGGACCTCGAAACGGATATCGCAAAGCTTCGCCCGGGGGCACGTTAGCCGCGGGCAGCGCGAATGTGAATCGGGGCTACCTGCCGGTCCATTTCGGCGCACGCTTCTCGACGAAGGCGCGCGCTCCCTCGCGGAAATCCGCGCTCCCGTAGGTCGTCGCGACCAGGTCATCACCGTCGGGCAGCGGAAGCGATTCCTGCAGGCGGCGAATCGCCTCCTTGGTCACCCAGAGCATGATCGGCGCGTGGGAAGCGACTTCGCGGCCAGCTCCAGGACGCGAGCTTCGATTTCCCCGAACGAACCTGGCGCAGATGCGCGGGGGTCTAAGACTCTGCGGCGCCACGCTGGGACTAACGACCGCTTTCGACCCATAGCGAACATTCCGCAGACGTGCGAGGACCTGCTGATACGGAGCCGGCACCGCGTTCCCGAGGCTCACCTACTCAGAGACGCACTGCGCCTTCTACCTTTGAAAGGTCTTTATCGAAGGTTCCCAACGGGGCATGGCCTGCCGCGCGCGCGACTTCGACCATCAAACAGTCGGAGAAGCCCAACTTCGGATGCTTCCGAAAGGTAGCCACTGCGGCCGCGACGCTGGACCGGTCTTCGAGGATGAGCTGCCGGTGATCGAGCAGCATTTCAATGCCACTGGCAATACGATCCGGACCGAGTTCATAGGCCGAGGCGAGCACCCAGGTCGACTCTGCCAACGCAAGAAGCGAAACCCATGCCCCTTCCTTGACAAACGCCTCCGCGGAACGAACCTGCTTGGGGTCGTCGCGGACGACCAGTCTCACCAGAACATTAGTATCGACCGCGGGCATGCCGTTCGCGAACGGTGTTCGCAATTGCGCGCTTCAGATCCGCGGCGCCGACCGCTTGGGGCTTCGCTTCCGGAAACAGCGCCTTGTGGATGTCTTCCGAGGAATGCTGTCCCGCCGCCCGAATGACGATACGCCCGTCCTCTTCCGTCCATTCAATGACAGAGCCAGGTGCAAGACCAAGGCGGCGCCGGACTTCCGCGGGCACGGAGATTTGGCCTTGAGAGGTGAGCTTGGAGTGGGCGATCGACATGCAGGGTACATTACCACGGTAATGCATTTAATGCAAGCTCACCCTTCAGGGCAAATACGACCCATAGCGGACTCGCCTATGGAGTGCGACTTTTCCTGGTCGCCGTCAAACGAGGCGCCCTATCAGGAGTCACTGGCCGCGTGTGCAGTTTCAGCCAAGTGGCCAAGTCGCGTTCGGAAATGCGTCCTGCCGCGATGCCCTCGAACTTGTCGTAGCGATCCTGGAGATTGACCGTGAGCTCCATGCCATTGATCTTCAAAAACGTTAGCGCGACAACCATCGCCGTCCTCTTGTTGCCATCGTTGAACGGATGATTGATCTTGGCGATGCCAAAAGCGTACGCGGCGGCCAGGTCCGTAGGATGCAAGCCGCGATTCTCGTACGCCAGAAGATTCTTTGGACGGGCGAGCGCCGCCTGAAGATTGTTTGCGTCCTTTAACCCGGGCACGCCGCCATGCTCTGCAATCTGCCGCTTGTGGATTGCCTCGACCGTGCGGTCAAGGATCCACTTAGGCTTCTTCACCTATTTCGCGAGCCTTCGAAGGACGTCGCGGTTTTCCTTCATGACCTCCTCGGCAATCTCCATCTGCGCCGAGAGATCCGGGTCAAATGGTGTTAGCTCGATTCCGCCAGGCGTTTCGAGCACGTAAATATTGTCGCCCTTCTCTACACGCAGCTTCGCAAGAAGCTCCCGCGGCAATACGACTCCAACCGAGTTTCCGATTGTGGTGAGTTTGAGTTTGTAGGCCATGAATCATTATAACCGATGTACTAACGCCCCTGGAGGGGCCCGCAGGTCCTCATGCTTGAACCTAGGGGGCGCGCGCCCAGGTCGCCGCCCTGAAGCCCTTGCCCGAGTACTTGAGCTTCATCACGCAGAGCTACGGCTTGCGGTACTTGCCCCGCGCATCGAGCGCCGGCCCGCCCTCACCGTAGTCGACCTGCGCCTCGATTTAATGCGGGTTTTGAGCTCTCCGAAAATGGGTTCATTTCAACGTCCGCTCCTGGCCGAAAGCGGACCTTGGATCGGATTCAGGCTTCCGCCCAGCCAAAGCCGCGGTTCGGCACCAGCCCGCCTGGCGCCAGTTGAGCGGCGAGATCAACTAGCAGCCGGCGACAAGGCGCTATCGGGTCTGCCCAACGACCTTCAGTGCCGTCACCCTCGAGAAATCTCGATCGTGTGTTACGAGGGCGTCGGCATTGATGGCGATCGCGCTTGCTGCCTGAACCGCGTCGGGCAGCTTCATCTTGAGGCTCGCCCGCAGACGCGCCGCACTCTCGGCGATATCCGCCGACAACTCGACGACTTGCCAGGACTCAAGCACCGCCCGATAACGCTTGACGAGCGCCTCGCTGCCCGCATTGAGGGGCCCGGCAAGGACCTCCGCGATCGTGATCGTGCTGACGGCAAACGCGATTTCGCCTTTCGCGTGGCGGTCGAAGAGCGGTCGGAAGCGCGGGGCGAGCTTGGGGTTGCCTTCGAGAACGTAAATGATAGGCGCGCTATCCACCAGAACCAGCGCCCCGTCCGGCAGCGCTGCAGCGTCTAGCGGCTCCATTCGTCGCGCATCTGTCGCACGGCGCTCGCACTGTTCCTGCCCCACATCCCCTTGCCCGACCCGGCGAGGGAAGTAAGCGCCTTTTGCCGAAAATCCGTAACGCCCTTCAGCGGAACCAAAGCGGCAATCGAACGCCCGTGGCGCGTGATGATCGTCGTGCGGCCTTTCTCCGCTTCAGCCCCGCAGCCCTGCCGCCCCCGAGGTGATCCGCGCGACCGCGCTCGCGCGGTCGTGCACGTCGAGCTTCATGAACAGCTGCTTGATGTGGTACGCGACCGTATTGCCGGAGACCCCGAGCCCCTCGGCGATCTCCTGGTTGCTCTTGCCCTGCGCGATCTTGAGCGCGATCTCGCGCTGCTGCGGCGACAGCGGCAGGCGCGCCATCGCGCGCACGAAGCGCAGGATCATCGGCTCCTGCCGCTGGATGCGCACGCCAATCAAGGCGTCGAGCGACTCGTGATCGTCGTTGAGCCAGTAGGCGCGCATCACGTGCCGGCCCCACTTGGTGTCGAATGCCATCGAGGGCGGCGACCCCTCCTCGCCGCGGGCCACCGCGTCCAGCTTATGGCAGATCATCCGGAGCGCCATCGTCGCACGCTCGTTGACCGACGATCTCAGGCTTTGCGGGTTGATGTCGGAGGTGGTCGCGAACAAAAGCAGGCGCCGCCCCTTCTCGGTCGCGTTGCGGATCACGCCGCTGCGATCGGTGACCAGCATCGCCTCGTCCTCGGAGTCCTCGAAGGTGAGCGCCGCCACCCCTTCGTGGCGCGCCGCGCCGCCAGCCACGCCGTGACCCACGTAGCGCATCACGGTGGCGAGCTCGGAGCGCTCGCGCGGACTGAAGGCCGGGGCCTCCGCCGAGCGGTAGAGGGACAACTGGCCGAGCGCCGTACCCTGCTCCCGCACGATGCCGTAGAGCACGTGGTGCGCATCCAGGTGGCGCAGGATCTCGTTGTAATAAGCGCTGCTCGCGAGCTCGGCGTCGGGGCTCATCGCGACGATGCCATCCGGGGATGCCGCGCGGTCGAGGAACGCCTTGCGGAAGGATGCTTCGTTGCCGTCGTAGAAGCGCTCGAAATAGAGCGACATCACCTCCGCGGGCAGCAGGCGCTCAGCGTAGAGGTTCTTCATCTCGCCGCGCGAATCGACCCAGAAAAATGCCGCCGAATCGCTCGGAACCAGCTCTCGCAGCGCGGGCAGGAGCGATGCCATCAGCAGCTCGCCCGGCAGGCCCAGGCAGCAGATCTGACGGACGCGCGCGCGGACCGAGGACTGCTTCACGCGCGGCTGCCTTCGGTCCGGAAGTCGAGCAGGCGGAAGGCGCGCACCGCGCGCGCGAATCCGTGCGGCACCACCTCGCCCAGGTCGTCGGCGAACACCAGGTCCTCGACCTCGGCGAACACGCGTTGCGAGACGAGGATGTGGCCCGGCTCCGAAAGGTCGCAGAGCCGGTTGGCGAGGTTGGTGACGGTGCCGATGGCGCCGTAGTCGATTCGCCCCTCGAAGCCGATCGCGCCCACGGTGGCGTATCCCTGCGCGATGCCGATGCCGAGCCCCAGCTCGTAGCCCTTCTTCTTCCAGCGCGCCGAGAGCTTGAGCGTGTCCTCCTGCATCGCGAAAGCCATCTCGACCGCGCGCCGCGCCGGCTGGTGGATCGGCAGCGGGTCGTTGAAGAACACCATCAGCCCGTCGCCGGTGAAGCGCTCGAGCGTCGCCTGGTACTCGAGGATGCGCTTGCCCATGGCCCCGTGGAACTCCGAGAGCGCGACCATCACCTCCTCCGGCTCGGCCGCTTCCGCGAAGGCGGTAAAGCCGCGCAGGTCCAGGAACACCACGGTGATCTCGCGCCGGTGGCTCTCGAGGGGGTCGTCGGCGCCGCCGGCGAGGATCAGCTCGGCCAGCTGCGGCGAGAAGAAGCGCTTGAGGCGCCCGAGCTTCTCCACGTGCTGTACCTGCTCGGCAACGCGCGCCTCGAGCGTGCGATTCCACGCCGCCAGCTGCTGCGCCTGGCGCTCGACCGTCTGGTAGAGATGGCGGATGCGCAGCAGCGAGCGCACGCGCGCGATCAGCTCGGGCGCGTGCACCGGCTTGGAGATGAAGTCGTCGGCGCCCGCCTCCAGGCCCTTCAACCGCGAGTCGCGGTCCTCGAGCGCGGTGATCATCACGATCGGCAGCATCGCGAGCGCCGGATCCGCGCGCATCACGCGGCACACGTCATAGCCGCTCATCCCGGGCATCAGGATGTCGAGGAGCACCAGGTCCGGCGTCTCCTGCGCGACGAGCGCCAGCGCATCCTCGCCGCTGGCGGCCACCTCGACCTCGTAACCATGGAATCCCAGCTGGTCCTCGAGGAGCCGCGCGCTCGCCGGGGTATCGTCGACCACCAGCACCCGGCCCACCCTGCCCTCCACCGGTTCCGTGGCCTCGCGCCCCGTCTCGGCGTTCATGTCGCCGCTTCCGCGAGCAGCTCTTCGAGGGTGGCGAGGAGCTCCTTGATATTCACCGGCTTGGACACGTAGGCGTCGAACCCCACGGCAAGGATGTTGTTGCGGTCTGTGTCCATCACCGAAGCGGTGACCGCCAGCACGGGAAAGCGCGGCTCCGGGTACTCCTGCCGCAGCGCCCGCAGCACATCCAGGCCGTCGATTCCAGGCAGCTGGATGTCGAGCAGCGCCGCATCGGGGCGCGCGAGTCGCGCCTCCCGCAATCCCGCCTCGCCCGAATCGACCGCGGTCACGTCGAATCCGTGGAACCCGAGGACGTCGCAAAGCAGCCGCCGGCTCTTCTCGTCGTCCTCCACCACCAGGACTTTCCTGCCTGCCGTCATGTGGCCTCCAGCCTCGGGTACCGCGCCGTGAACGTCGATCCCGCCCCCGGCACGCTCACCACCGTGAGCATGCCGCCATGCAGCTCCACCATCTGCCGGGACAGCGGCAGCCCCAGGCCCGTGCCTTCCTGGCGCGCCCCGTGCGCGGCTCGCAGCTGGCGGAACTGCTCGAAAATCACTTCCTGGTCGGCCGGCGCGATGCCGACGCCGTTGTCTGACACGGCCACCGCCAGCATGCCGTCCTCCACCCGCGCCCCGACGTGTACCTTGCCCCCGGTGGCGGTGAACTTCAAGCCATTCGTGACCAGGTTCAGCAGCACCTGCTTGAACTTGCGCTCGTCCGCGCACCAGGTGAGCCCCACCGGG
>JBKJTM010000024.1:0-3315 GCA_046590805.1 Usitatibacter sp. | reverse complement strand
GTTGCGGATCTCATGGGCGATCGAAGCGGTGAGCCGCCCCAGCGCCACCAGCTTCATCTGCTGCGCCTGCTGGCGAAGCCGCCCCAGGTCCTCGATGAACACCACCGTCGGCACCGGATCGCCGCTGCCGATGGGCACGAAGTGCACCTGCAGCTCGCCCGGGCCGCGCGGCGCGCGCAGCTGCATGAACGTGGTCTCCGAGCCCTGCCGCCAGCTGTCCAGCAGCCTTGCGATCTCGGGCGCGTACTCCGCAAGCGACGGCCAGCGCGTGGTGGCGAGCGGCCCCAGCAACTGGATCGCGCGCGGGTTGTGCTGCCGGATGCGCCCGTCGCCGTCCACCACCAGGATGCCGTCCTGCATGTCGCGGATCACCAGCTCGTTGATCTGCGACAGGTTGGCGAGGTCGATCTTGCGTTCCTCGGCGATCTGCTCGCTGGTGCGCGCGTAGCGCGCGAGCGTTGAGGCGAGGCCCGCGGTTGCGAAGAACGCCGCCGCGGTGAGGCCCGCCTGCACGAAGTCCTGCGGGCCGGCATCGAAGCGCCACATCTGGAAGGTCTGCTCGAGCAGCACCGCGAGCGCCGCCATCGCCGCGTGGAAATACACCAGGCGCCCGCGGGTGATGAGGCCCGCGGCGGCGAGCGTCACCAGCAGGATCACGCCCAGGCCGCTGCGTACCCCGCCGCTGGCGTACATCAGCATCACGACCGCGAACACGTCGACGATCACGCCCGCGGTCACCTGGATGGTCAGGTTGGGCTCGCGCAGCCGCGCCGGGATCAGCAGCACGAGCGAAGCGAACGTGTAGGCCACGATCGTCGGCAGCACCACGGCGGGCGCCTCCACGCCCGGCGCCGCCATGCCGAGGTTGAAGAATCGGTTCAGGTAGACGAACGCGACGCCGACGAATACCGACAGCACGACCCGGTAGAGGCAGAAGACCGACAGCGTGCGCCAGGTGGTGTCGTCCGCCTCGACGATCATCGGCGGGCGCGGCGCGCGGGGCGGGATCGCCAGGCGCTCGGCGGCCGAGCTCACGAATGACAGTTGGGGTTGTTCTGGCAGACCAGCCTGCCAGCCTCATCGCGCGCCTCGCTCCGCGGCAGGTTCACGCCGCAGCGCGCGCACACCACGAAGTCCTCGCCCCTGGCCTGGGTGGCCGGGGGCGGGGCGTCGTCCTTCGTCTGCGAGCGGAAAAACCTGCGGAACAGCAGGTAGAGGATGAAGACGATGACGAGGAGAAGGAGGATGCGTGCCACGGCGAGGATTTTACGGCAAAGGGACGCGCACCTCGAAGCGAACGCCGCGCGGCTCGAGGTTTGCCGCGGTCACCTCGCCGCCGTGCGCCTCGGCCACCAACCGCACGATGTAGAGGCCGAGGCCCAGGTGGGCGCCGTCCCCCGCCGCGCCTCGCTCGGGCTCGCGCAGCGAGACCATAGAATCGAAGAGCCCCGCGCGGGTGGCGCGGGGCAAGGGCGGGCCCTCGTTGTCCACGGCGAGGTGCGCGTGGCGCCCGCGCGCCTCGAGCGACACGCGGATGGCGCTCCCGTCGGGGGCGAAGTCGTTCGCATTCTCGACCAGCTTGTCCAGGAGCTGCGCGAAGGCGTCGGGCGAGCCCTCTATCCACACCGCCGTGGCCGGCGCGCCGAATTCGAACCTGCGCGGGCGATAGGCGGCGCGATAACCCTCGACACTGCCGGCGACCACGAGCGCGAGGTCGAAGCGCTCGCGCTCGGCACTTTCGAGCATCCGCTCGAGGCGCGTGGCTTCCGAGAGGCGCGAGATGAGGCGCGCGAGGCGCCCCACGCCCTCGTTGGCGCGATCGACGTAGACGCGTGCCTCGTGCGGAAGCTCGTGGGCCTTCAGATTATCGAGCGATGAGCGCACCACCGCCACCGGGGTCCTCAGCTCGTGCGAGAGGCGCCCGGCCATCGCTTCGAGGTAGGCGTTGTAGTCGCGCAGGCGCACCAGCAGCGCGGCCATGGTGCGCGACAGGTCGCCGATCTCGTCCCGCGCGCGGGAGGGCGTGATCAGGCTGCGCACCCGCCCCTGGGAGTCGATCGACGCCTCGGCCTCGCGGTGAAGGCGGCGGATGCGAGCGGCGAGCCGGGTGGCGAAGAGGAGCAGGATCGCGAACGCGCCGCCGACCACGGCGAGGGTCAACGCGAGCAGGTTCTCGAGCGCCCGCTGCTTGAGGAGCTGGATCGCGCCCGTCGTCTCCTCGATCACCACCGCGCCGACGATGTCGTCGCGGATGAAGATCGGCTGCGCGGCCGAAAGGATGGCGAGGTCGGGGTCGCGCGTGCCGCGCCATTGCGTGGAGGAGATGCCGATCAGCGCGCGATCGATCTGGCCGCGCACCGGTTTCGACTCGTCGCCGGCCTCGACCCGCGGCGCGGGAACGATGAGCGCCGCTACCGGACGCAGCCAGCTGCCGAGCGGCCGCGCCGCGCCCGCCTCCCCGAGGCTGCCCGAGAGCCCGCGCACCCGCGATCGGTTGTCGATGACCCACAGGCGCGTGGACTTGCGTCCCATGATGCCGAGCAGCCGCTCGATTTCCTCGGAAGGCGCATAGGCCGCGCCGAGGCTCGCCACGGCGGCGGTATCGGCGGCCGCGAACAGCGCCACGATGCGGCGGCGCTCCTCGCCCTCCGCGTCGGACTCGCGGCTCGCGCGATCGAAGAGCTCGGGGCGGTCGGACAGGGCGGCGGCCGCGACGCGCGCCGTAGCCGCGATCTGGTCGGCCTGGGATTGGCGCAGCGCCATCTCCATCGACGCGATGAACTGCGCCGCGAGCCAGGGAAGCGCCAGCAGCACCAGCGCGGCGAGCAGCAGGCGAAAGCGGATGCCGTGGACGAATCCCACAGGGCGCGCCTCAGAAGCCGGCGTGGACGGTGAGCGAACCAAAGCGGTGCGGCTCGCGCTGGCCGTGGAACTCTCGCGATTCCTGCACCAGTGCCAGCGTGAGCGCGAGATGCTTTCCCACCCACGCGACGCCGCCGCCGGCGCGCACCACCGCGTCGCGGCGCTCGAGCGCGCCGCCGAACGCGCTGTACTGGCGCTTCAGCATCTCGTTGCGTGCCACGGCGCGCGCGCTCGCGCCGACGAATGCGCCCCATCCCGCGGCGATCCCGGGCGCCACCGGCGGCGTGGGCGCGTAGCGGAATGCCGGCGTGCTCGCGGCATCGCGGGCGCCGAATCGCACCTCCGCGCCCGCGTGGCCGAAGATCACCTGGTTGCCGGCGACCGCGCCGTAGTGGAGGTCGATCCAGTCGAGCCGATGGGTGCGCACGGCGGCCACCCGCCCATCGAAGCGGT
>JBKJTM010000325.1:0-19288 GCA_046590805.1 Usitatibacter sp. | reverse complement strand
AAAAGTGAGCACTGCAATATTGCCTTCGCCTCGAACCCATACAAGCATCCTCGGCTAGGCGCCACCCAGCACCCACCTCTATCGGCTGTAACTTGTTAAAGAGCGATCCGCTGAAAGGCCCCTGACGGGCGCCCTGTGTTTCATCAGCAGAGCCCGCGATTATACGGGTTTTGGGTGGCCCGGGGCAAGAAAAAACTTGCTCGGTGCCTGCCCTCAAGCGGTCCGGCGCAGCGCCACTTTCGCGAACTTGCGCTTGCCGACCTGCAATACATACGTAGCACCGGGGTCGAGCCTGAACGATTTGTCACTCACCTTCTCGCCGTTCACCCGCACGCCGCCTTGGTCGATCATCCGGTGGGCGTCGGATGTGGATGGGCACACCCCGGCCAACTTCAATACCTGCGCGAGCGGCGCGCCGTCGGAAGGCACGTCGATCACCTGCTCGACGAGGTCCTCGGGGACGCCGCCGTCGCGGAAGCGCGCGTTGAAGTCCTCGAGCGCCGCCACCGCAGCCTGCTTGCCGTGATAGCGCTCGACGATCTCCTGCGCGAAGCCCACTTTGATGTCGCGGGGATTCGCGCCCTCCGCGATCGAGCGCTTCCACTGCCCGATGGTGGCAAGCGACTCGAACGACAGCAGCTCGATGTAGCGCCACATCAGCACGTCGGACACGGACATCAGCTTCCCGAACATTTCCCCAGGGGCCTCGTCGATACCGACGTAGTTGCCGAGTGACTTGGACATCTTGTTCACCCCGTCCAGGCCCTCGAGCAGCGGCATGGTGATGATGACCTGGGGCTCCTGCCCGTAGTCCTTCTGCAGCTCCCGGCCCACCAGCAGATTGAATTTCTGGTCCGTCCCGCCGAGCTCGATATCGGCCCTCATCGCGACCGAGTCGTAGCCCTGCACCAGGGGATAGAGGAACTCGTGGATCGAGATCGGCCGCTGCTCGGCGAAGCGCTTCGAGAAATCGTCGCGCTCGAGCATCCTGGCGACGGTCCATTTCCCGGCGAGCTTGACGATGCCGTCGGCGCCCAGTTGCGAGCACCAGGCGGAGTTGAACAGCACCTCGGTTCGCTCGACGTCGAGCACCTTGAAGACCTGTTCCTTGTAGGTCTCCGCATTTGCCGCGATCTGTTCCGGCGTGAGCGGCGGGCGCGTCACGTTGCGGCCGCTCGGGTCGCCGATCATCCCGGTGAAGTCGCCGATCAGGAACATCACGTGGTGCCCCATTTCCTGCAGCTGCCGCATCTTGTTGAGCAGGACCGTGTGTCCCAGATGCAAGTCGCGGGCAGTAGGATCGAAGCCGGCCTTCACCCGCAGGGGTTTCCCCCTGGCGAGCTTGCGCTTCAGGTCCTCCATCAGGATCAGCTCGTCAGCCCCTCTTTCGATGCTTTCGAGGTCCGGCGACTGAGTCATTGATTTGATTCCTTTTTCCGGCGTTTTGTAGCTGGTTTCTGGTATGCTCTGTCGGACATTTCCGACGAATACGATGCTTGCCCAAAAGCCCGACATTCTAGCGCAGCGCCCCGCCCGCCCCGGCAGGGGCCGGCAGCTCGCCTTGGGCGCGCTCCTCTTGCTGCTGCCGCCGTTGGCGGCGCTGACCGCGTTCGGGATCGCGCCAGACGCTTCGGTAGGCGATTTGCGGCCGACCGTTGTCCGCGAAACCCTCGCCCTGCCCGAGCCCGCCGTCCCGACGCCGCTCGCCCCGGAGCGCTTCATCGCCCAGGAACGCGTCCTTCGCGGCGATACCGTGGCGGCGCTTCTCGAACGTCTGGGTGTTCGCGATTCCAGGGCGCTGGATTTCCTGCGTGCGGATGCCACCGGCCGGTCGCTCTTCCGTCAGCTGGTTCCAGGCCGGATGCTGCAGGCGGAGACCGGATCCGATGGCGAGCTGATCTCGCTTCGTTATTACCTCGGCCCGTCCTCGCTGCTCGAGTTCACGCGCACCGCGGACGGTTTCGCCTCCCGCAGCCGCGCCGTCACCGAGGCACCGCGCGTCTTCTACAAGACGGCGACGATCCGCAGCTCGCTCTTCGCCGCCACCGACGCCTCCGGCATCCCGGACGCGATCGCGATGCAGGTCGCCCGCGTATTCGCGACAGACATCGACTTCCACGTCGACCTGCGCAAGGGTGACCGCTTCGCGGTGGTCTACGAAATGCTCTACGATTCGGGCGAGCTGATCGCGCCCGGCCGCATCCTCGCGGCCGAGTTCGTCAACGCAGGCCAGACGTTTCACGCGGTGCTCTTCCGCGACGACGAAGGAATCGACGGCTACTACTCTCTCGACGGCACCAACCGTGCCAAGGCTTTCCTCCGCTCCCCGGTCGAATTCTCGCGCGTGAGCAGCGGGTTCGGCGGACGATTCCACCCGATCTTCAAGAACTGGCGCACACACACGGGCGTGGACTTCGCGGCGCCTCGCGGCACCCGGGTCATCGCGTCCGCCGACGGGCATGTCCTGGCAGCTGGCGTCCGAGGCGGCTACGGCAATGCGGTGGAGATCCGGCACGGCGGCGGCACGACCACGCTCTACGCCCATCTTTCGGGATTCGCCAAGGGTCTCCGGGCGGGATCGCGCATCCGCCAGGGCGAGCCGATCGGTTTCGTCGGCTCCACCGGTTACGCGACCGGCCCCCACCTGCACTATGAGTTCAAGGTATCGGGCATCCACCAGGATCCGATGAAGGTTGCCCTGCCGAAAGCCGAGCCGGTCCCCGCACGGCTGCGCGCGCAATTCGTCGAAGTTGCATCGCAGGCGCGCGCGACCATCGATCGCATCGCAGGATCTCCCTCCGCGCGCTTCGAGTAGCGTGGATGGCGGCCTCTACATAGGGGTCATGTCGGGCACCAGCGTCGATGGGGCCGACGCCGTTCTCGCCGATTTCTCGCCGGGCGGTCCGCGCACCCGCTCATTCGCGTCCGTGGCTTTCGAGGCCGACTTGCGGGAGCGAATTTTCGCGCTGTGCGCACCGGGTCGCGATTCGATTGACCTCGCCGGATCCGTTGCCGTCGACCTGGCGCAGGTCTATGCCACTGCCGTGGAGCAGGCCCTGGCCTCCGCCGGGGTGCGTTCCGACGAGGTTAGCGCGATCGGCTGCCACGGCCAGACGATCCGGCATCGTCCGGAGCGGGGCTTTAGCATCCAGCTGAACGACGCCGCCCGCCTGGCAGAGCTCACCCGCATCGACGTCGTCGCTGACTTTCGCAGCAGGGATATCGCGGCTGGTGGACAGGGCGCGCCCCTGGTACCCGCCTTCCACGAGGCTGTGTTCAGGCAACCAGGGATTGCGCGCGCCATCGTCAACATCGGCGGCATCGCCAACGTCACGTGGCTTCCGAGTACGGGCCCGATCCTCGGCTTCGACTGCGGGCCGGGGAACGTGCTGATGGACGCGTGGATCGCGCAGCACAACGGCGAGACCTACGACGCGGATGGGAAGTGGGCGTCCACGGGGACTGTCGACAGGGGCTTGCTCGCGCGACTGATGGCGGAGCCCTTCCTCAGGCTCCCGCCACCCAAGAGCACCGGGCGCGAGCTCTTCAGCATTGCCTGGCTGGAGGGCCTGCTGGATGCCGAGTGCCAACCTGCCCACGTGCAGGCGACGCTCGCCGAGTTCACCGCGGCCTCGATCGTGGGCGCCATCGACCGCTTCTGCCCGTCAACCGATGAGATCTTCGTCGCGGGCGGGGGCGCGCGTAACGGACACCTTCTCTCACGCATCCGGCAGATGGCTGCCCCGCGGCGCGTCGAGCCCACGGATGCGCTCGGCGTCCCGACCGGGTTGGTGGAGCCCCTCGCGTTCGCGTGGCTCGCGATGAAGTGCGTGAAGCGCGAACCCGTGGACATGACCTCGGTCACGGGGGCCACGGCACCGCGCATTCTCGGCGCGATCTACCCCGCCTGAATCGGGATTAGGGATAGCTCACGAGGGGACCCGCCCTGGGGCCGCGCTCATGCCGGGCAAGCATGAAAAAGGGGAGCCGAAGCTCCCCTCTTCTCGCGCGCCCGGGACTTCAGGCGGAGAACGACGATCCGCAGCCGCAGGTGGACGATGCGTTGGGGTTCTTGATGACGAACTGCGCGCCCTCAAGGCCCTCGGTGTAGTCGATCTCGGCACCGGTGAGGTATTGGTAGCTCATCGGGTCGATGAGGAGGCTCACGCCGTTCTTCTGCATCACGGTGTCGTCCTCGTTAGCCACCTCGTCGAAGGTGAAGCCGTACTGAAGGCCCGAGCAACCGCCGCCGGTCACGAAGACCCGCAGCTTGAGGTCGTTGTTGCCTTCCTCCTCGATCAGTGCCTTAACCTTGTTGGCCGCGTTCTCGGTGAAGATGAGCGGATCGGGCATTGCAGTGGCCATGTCATTCATGACGCTTCTCCAGTGTGACCGGATTCAGTTGCTGCCCGTGGCGGGCTTGAGCTCGATGACCTTGTCGCTCTTCTGGGGGCTTTCGTACACCAGTTGCCCCATCACGATGGCACCGACGTGAATCTCGATCGATTTATACGAGACATTTCCTGTGACACGGGCCTTGGGGAGGAGTTCGACATACTCCGACCCCCGAACCGGACCCGCGACCGTACCGTTGATGACTACATGGGCAACGTCGATCTCGCCCTCGACCTTGGCGAGCTCCGATATCACGAGCGTGCCGGGCTTGGAGCCGGTGGCGCGCACGTTGCCCTTCACGTGGCCGTCGATCCTCAAGCCGCCGGTGAAGCTGATGTTGCCTTCGATCGTCGAACCCGCCCCGATGAGGCTGTCGATGGGGCTGGGCTTGTTGGTCTTGCCGAACATATGGCCTCCCTAGGACATATTGATCGTTCGAGACAGTTTAACCTGTCCCCCCGGAACCGCAACAACGCGCACTTCCACGCTCTTGAGGACCGCCCCCTCCGGGAGGGCGAATCGGCCTTCCACCTTGTGGTAGAAGCGGAGCTCGAAGGCGCCCGCTTCCCCCGGGTCGGACTCCGGGAAATTGAGCGTCGCGGGAGCGTCGCCGCGCATCACCCGCGCCGTGATCTGCACCCGGCCCTTGAAGTCCTGCTTGCGCTGCCCACCCTGGATGAGCAGCATCCGGTAGCGGTAATCGTTCTTCGCTCCGTCCCGCTCGACCTTGAGGTCGGAGACGCCGATGCCCTCGGGGGTGGCTCCGGAGGACATCAAGCGGCGCAGGAACCCCAGGTCCTCCTTCAGCGAGGCGTTTTCCTCCTGGAGCTGGGCGAATGTGCGCGACATCTCCGATTGCGCCGCCTTCTCTATCTGCAGCTGGCGGTCCCGCTCGACCAGCGTTCCGCGGGCGGCCGCGAGCTCCTGCTTCATGCGCAGGTTCTCCGCGCCGAATGTCGCGAGCTGCTGGCGCGCCTCTTCCTGGTTGAAGCCCGTGATGCGATAGCTGTTCTGGACCAGCCACCATACGACGCCCCCGACCAGGATCATCAGGAGCAGGGTGAGGATCCAGCGCCAATACCACGCCATCTGCGACCGGATCGCCATTCGCGACGATCCGATGCCGAAATTGCTGCGCAGGCGCCGGCCGAGCCCTCGCATCAGGCGACGATCGCAGTCCGGTCGAGTACCCGCAGGAGCTCAACGCCCGTGTAGACCCTTCCGCCGACGACGCCCACCTTGATCATGTGACTGGATCTTTCCTCATTCGCACGCAGACGCCTCCCCAGAGCGACAAAGCCGCTTGTGAGCGGCTTTGTTCGTGCAGATTGCGAACAGCGCTTCTTCCGCCCTAGCGCTTCGAGAACTGCTTGCGGCGTCGCGCCTTGTGGAAGCCCACCTTCTTGCGCTCGACCTCGCGCGCGTCACGCGTCACCAGCCCGGCCTTGGACAGCGCCGGCTTGAGCGTCGGATCGTATTCGATCAGCGCCCGCGTAATGCCGTGGCGCACCGCGCCCGCCTGGCCTGATTCGCCGCCGCCGAACACGTTCACCATGATGTCGAACGTCTGGGCGTGGTTGGTGAGCTCCAGGGGCTGGCGCACGATCATGCGGCCGGTCTCGCGCGAGAAGAACACGTCGACGGGCTTGTCGTTCACCACGATGGCGCCCTTGCCGGGCTTCATGAAGACACGTGCCACCGCACTCTTGCGGCGGCCCGTTCCGTAATTGTATTTGCCGATCATCGTCTCTCCTTAGATCTCGAGTGCCTTGGGCTGCTGGGCCGTATGGGGATGCTGGGGACCCGCGTAGATCTTGAGCTTCTTGATCATCGCGTAACCCAGGCGGCCTTTCGGCAGCATGCCCTTCACCGCGAGCTTGAGCACACGGTCGGGATGGCGCTGCTGAAGCTTGGTGAAGTTGGTCTCGTAGATGCCGCCGGGATAAGTCGAGTGGCGGTAGTACTTCTTGTCCTGGGCCTTGTCTCCCGTGACGCGAATCTTCTCGACGTTGACGATCACGATGTAATCGCCGGTGTCGACGTGGGGGGTGAATTCAGCCTTGTGCTTGCCGCGCAGGCGCCGCGAGACTTCCGCCGCCAGCCGCCCCAGGATCTTGTCCGTGGCGTCGACGACGAACCAGTCCCTGCGGACCTCTTCCGGCTTGGCCGAGAAGGTCTTCATGGTGATCCTTTTATGTACGCAACCCTGGATGCCCGGCTTCGTCCCTTCAGGACGAACACACACCGGATACTTTGATTGCTTTGTTTGGGGTACTTCGAACCCGAAATTATAGGTAAATCATCACTTTGTGTCAAACCCCGGGTCCGATAGAATCCTCCAGGTCCCGAGCCCTGCGGAGCAACATGGAATCCAGCCGTTTCGAGCAGTACGCCCGCCCCGCCGCGGCAGCACTGCTCATTTTCGGCTGCATCCTGGTGTTGCGGCCGTTCATCGGTGCCGTGCTGTTCGCGGGGGTGCTGGTCCTGTCCACGTGGCCGGCCTATGCGTGGCTGCGCGACCGTTGGCAGGGGCGCAGCTCCCTGGCGGCGCTGGTCGTCGTGACAGTGATGGTGGTGATCCTGGCCGCTCCGGTGGCGCTGGCCGCGCAAAGCCTGATCGTGCATTCCGCAACTGTAGTGGAAGCCGTACGCGGGTTCCTTGAGCAGCGGTCCAATTTCGAGCTGCCCGCCTTCGTTCGCGAACTGCCCCTGGTCGGGCCCTGGCTGAACGACTATTGGCAACTGCTGCTGCAGAGCCGCGAAGAATTGGTGGCCTTGGGCAAGCGGCTGGCGGATCCGGCCAAGACGATGTTCGTCGCTCTGGGTGGCGCGATCGGGGAGGGGCTGCTGCAGATCCTGATCGCGCTCTTTGTCGCGTTCTTCTTTTACCGTGACGGTGAGCGCATTCGACGACTGCTGAAGGAAGCCGTGACCCGGCTTGCGGGACCGGAACAGGGCGCAGCGCTGGTGGGAACGGCGCAATCGGCGGTCAGGGGCGTCGTCTACGGCCTTCTGGGCACCGCATTCGCCCAGGCGGCCGTCGCATTCCTCGGATTCCTGATTGCGGGAGTGCCCGGCTCGATGCTGCTCGCCGCCCTGACGTTCGTCCTCTCGCTCGTCCCCATGGGACCGGTCCTCGTTTGGGGTGGAGCCGCCGCCTGGCTGTATTCCACGGACCAGACGGGCTGGGCGATCTTCATGATGGTCTACGGCACTGCCGTGATCAGCTCGGTGGACAACTTCATCAAGCCGATCCTCATGAGTCGCGCGGGCAACCTCTCGATGCTGCTGGTGGTGCTCGGCGTCTTCGGAGGCGCGATCGCCTTCGGCTTCATCGGCCTCTTCGTGGGTCCCGCCCTCCTTGCGATCGCGTGGAACCTGACCACCGCCTGGCTCGACAGGCCGGCGAACGAAACGGCATGAAAGCGCGCGTTCAGCTTGTCGAGGGAATGACGTTCGTCGCCGAGAGCGGCAGCGGCCACGCGGTGGTCGTCGACGCGTCCCCTGACGTTGGCGGCCGCAATCTCGGAGCGCGGCCGATGGAGCTGGTGCTCATGGGCACCGGCACGTGCAGCGCGATCGATGTGGTGCATATCCTGCGAAAAGCACGGCAGCCGATCACCGGCTGCACCGTCGACCTCGAAGCCGATCGCGCCGGGGAAGATCCGAAGGTATTCACCCGCATCCGCTTTCACTACGTCGTGACGGGCAAGGGCCTGGCCGACGCCCAGGTCGAGCGCGCGATCAGGCTCTCGAAGGAAAAGTACTGCTCGGCGACCGCGATGCTGGCGAAGACGGCGCAGATCGAGTGGGACTACGAGATCCGCGAGGGCTGAGCCTTCAGACCCAGTAAGCGGTGCGCGTCATCACTTTCGATGCCGCACGCATCGCGAGCTTGACGGGATATGGCAGTTCCGCCGCACCCAGCGCTCGCCCGGACTCGCCGTGGCGATGCTCGTCGTCGCGCATCTGCAGGATCACCGCACGGCTGCGGGCATCGTCGAGCGGCAGTTTCCCGAGGTGGCCCTCGAGATGGCGCTCCACCTGCGATTCGGTTTCCGCGAGGAATCCCATGCTCCAGCGATCGCCCGCCAGGCCGGACATGACGCCGAGCGCGAAGGAGCCCGCATACCAGGCCGGGTCGAGGAAGCTCGGCCGCGAGTCCAGCTCGCGAAGGCGTGTGCGACACCAGGCAAGGTGGTCGCGCTCCTCAGCCGCCGCGACCTGCAACGCGTTGCGAACCTTGCCGTCGCGCGCAAACAACGCCTGCCCGCTGTAGAGCGCCTGGGCGCAGATCTCGCCGGCATGGTTGACGCGCATGAGGCCCGCGGAATGCCGCGGATCGCTGCCGCCCGCCTCGCCCTGCCCCGGTGCCGGCCTCGCGGGCACAGCGGCACCCGAGATCGTCCGCAGCGCTTCGTCCGCGGCGGTCAACAACTGGTCCAGGAAGCTTCGCGCCATGAAAGGGAGAAAAGAAAAGGGCGCGGCAGATGCCGCGCCCTTTCATTGTGCCTTAACCGCTTGCGCGATCAGAACACGTGGCGGAAGCCCACGGAAAGACCCTGGGGATCCATGCCAGCAGCCACTCCTGCCAGCGCGCCTTGACCGAAGTTGCAGGTCGAAGCGGAGTTGTTGTCGACCTTCGCATATTCCGCGATGAACGAGGTGCGGCGCGTCAAGTCGTAGCGGTAGCCCACGGCCCACACATCGCACTCCGGCTGGGTAGCCGCGGTGTTCGAGCCGCCGTCCTTCGAGTTCTGGAACGAAGCCAGGAACACGTTCTTGCCGGCGGTGAAGTCGGCGCCGATCAGGTAGCCCTTGTTGGTCCTGGTGCCGGTGCGCTTGAACTCACCGTAGCCAGCCGACAGCTTCGCCGGTCCGACCTTGAAGCTGCCGCCAACCGCATTGCCCTTCTCCGTAACACCGGCGGTGGTGGTGAGTCCGATGCTGTCGCGATGCTCTTCATACGCATAGGCGAGGTAGATCGGCCCGCGGGACCAGGTCACCGAGGCGCCGAAGTTGTACGGATTCACGGTGGATGTCTTGCCTTCGTTGGCCGAGTACATCGCCTTCACGGCGACACCCGCCCAGTTCGGCGACCACCACTGCAACGTGTTGATCGCGCGCTGGCTGAACGTGCCGCTGCGCAGGAAGGCCGAAGTCACGTCACCCAGGCCGATATCGCCAAACGGGTCGATCGGCGAAGCCAACGCCTGCTTCATCGGGGTATCCCAGCGGCCGAGGAGGATGCTGCCGAAACCACCTTGCAGGCCCACGCCGCTGTTGCGGCTGGCGAACGTGGTGGTGTTCTCGTCGGGTCTGAAAGGAGTCTCGAGCTGGAAGAAGGCCTTCAGGCCGCCACCAAGATCCTCGGTGCCACGAATGCCGAACAGCGAAACACGGTCTTCGACGCGGTTACGGCGGGGCAGCGACGCGCCGCCCTTGGCTTCGACGGACTCGAAGTTCACATACACGCGCCCGTAGAGCGTCACCGGGTTCGCGGTCTGTGCCATGGCGGCGGGCGCCAAACAAGCGCCGGCAACTGCCAGGGCAATCAGCTTTTTGTTCATCAGAATCTCCTTTGTTGAAGTGAGGCCGTAGTTACTTATTGAGCAATTCTTGGGGGGAACCTCGTGGGCGTTTTTTGGCCCCGATTTGAAACTTCTCCCGAATTCTTTTGAGAAGCCACTCGCATGATGCCAAAGCCCTGTCGAAGGCTCAAGGGGTTTTTCGCCAATCGCGCAACAAACCGGCTCCGTTGTTGTGCCTGTACCACACCGAATCAGGCTCCGGAAAACACCCTCGCCAGCTCCTTGCCCGGGCTTTGGGCCGCCATGAAGGCGCTTCCCACTAAGTAGGCGCTCACATTGCTCCCCCAAAGGCGCTGGAAATCCGCCGGGCTCGAGATGCCACTTTCGGTGATCAAAAGCCTCTCCGGGGGTATTCGGGCGTTCAGGTCCAACGTCGTCTCAAGGCGCGTTTCGAAGCTGCGCAGGTCGCGATTGTTGATACCAATCAAAGGAGTAGACAGCTGGAGCGCCCGTTCGAGTTGGGCCCCGTCATGGCTTTCGACGAGCACGTCCATGCCGAGATCGTGAGCGGCCGCTTCGAAGCGCTTCAGCTCCTCATCGGGTGCCGCATCGATGATGAGCAGGATGCAATCCGCCCCCCAGGCACGCGCCTCGACCACCTGGTATTCGTCGACAATGAAGTCTTTGCGCAGCACCGGCAATCCGCAGGCCGCGCGGGCCGACTTGAGGTCCTCCGCGGAGCCCCCGAAAAACTCCCGGTCGGTCAGGACCGAAAGGCACGCGGCACCATTCGCCTCGTAGGAGGCGGCTATGGCCGCCGGATCGAGACCGGCGCGGATCACGCCCTTGCTCGGGCTCGCGCGCTTGATCTCGGCGATGATCGCGGGCTTGCCGGCATCGACCCGGGCACGCAGGGCTCGCTCGAAGCCGCGGGGGGGCGAGGCCTCCACCGCTCGCTGGCGCAGCTCCGCGAGGGGGATGCGCTTGCGCGCGACTTCGACTTCCCGGCGCTTCACGGCCAGGATCCGGTCGAGGACGTTCGCCATCATGCGGGCTTTGCGAACGCCCGCGTGAAGCTCACGAGCTGCTCCAGCTTCGCCCTGGCCGCGCCGCTCGCGATGGCATCGCGAGCGAGCGCCACGCCGTCCCAAAGGCTGCCCGCGACTCCCGAGACGTAGAGCGCGGCGGCGGAATTTAGGATCACGATGTCGCGCGACGGCCCACTCTCGTTAGCGAGCACCGCCTCGAGGCGCGCCTTGGATTCGCCACAGTCCTTCACCTGGATCGCCTCGATCGGCGCCATGTCGATCCCGAACTGCTTCGGCTCGACGGTGTACTCGGTGATGAAGTCATGCTTGAGCTCGGCCACGTGGGTAGGTCCGGTGAGGGTGATCTCGTCGAGGCCGTCGAACCCGTGGACGGTGAGGACATGCCGACTGCCCAGCATCTTGAGCACCCGCGCCTGGATCCCGACCAGGTCCGGGTGGAAGACGCCCATCACCTGGTTCGGCGCTCCTGCAGGGTTGGTGAGCGGGCCCAGGATGTTGAGGATGGTGCGCATGCCCAACTCCTTCCTCACCGGCGCTGCGTGCTTCATCGCCGGGTGGTGGTTGGGCGCGAACATGAAGCCCAGCCCGACCTCGCGAAGCGTGAGCCCGACCTCCTCCGGGGTGAGCGCCAGGTTCACGCCCAGCGCCTCGAGGACGTCCGCGCTGCCGGACTGCGACGACACCGATCGGCCACCGTGCTTGGCGACGCGCGCCCCGGCCGCGGCCGACACGAACGCGGCGGTGGTCGAGATATTGAAGGTGTGCGCCTTGTCCCCGCCGGTACCGCAGGTGTCCACGAGGTGGTCGAGCCCGGAGGAATCGACCTTGGTCGAGAACTCACGCATCACCGACGCGGCGGCCGCGATCTCCGACACCGACTCGGTCTTCACGTGCAGGCCCATGAGGATGGCCGCGAGCTGGACCGGCGGCACCTTGCCTTCCATCACCGAGCGCATCAGGTCGACCATCTCGTCGTAGAAGATCTCGCGCTTGTCGCACAGACGGTTGATCGCTTCCTGGGGCGTGAACATGGTGGAGCCTATCGTCGTTCAGAGATGAAGTTGCGCAGCAGTGCGTGGCCGTGCTCGGTGAGGATCGACTCCGGATGGAACTGCACGCCCTCGACCGGAAGCGAGCGGTGGCGCACGCCCATGATCTCGCCGTCCTCGGTCCAGGCAGTCACCTCGAGATCGGCCGGGCAGCTTTCGCGCTCGATCGCGAGCGAATGGTAGCGCGTGGCGTCGTATGGAGACGGCAGTCCGGCGAATACCCCCCTGCCCTCGTGGTGGATACGGGACACCTTGCCGTGCATCAGCGTCCTTGCGTGGATGACCTTGCCGCCGAATGCCTGACCGATCGCTTGGTGCCCGAGGCACACGCCCAGGATCGGGACGCTACCCGCGACGCGCCGGATGAGCTCCAGCGAGACTCCGGCCTCGTTCGGCGTGCACGGCCCGGGCGAGAGGACGATGCGCTCGGCCCCAAGCGCCATGATCTCGTCCACCGAAAGCTCGTCGTTGCGAACCACCTTCACCTCCTCGCCCAGCTCGCCGAAGTACTGCACCAGGTTGTAGGTGAAGGAATCGTAGTTGTCGATCATGAGCAGCATGGCGGGCTCCTCACGGGATGGGCTTGTCGACGCCGGCATGCACCAGCTCGGCCGCGGCCAGCACCGCGCGCGCCTTGTTCTGCGTCTCGCGCCATTCGTTCCCGGGGATCGAGTCGGCGACGATGCCCGCCGCGGCCTGCACGTGCAGCTGGGCGTCCTTCACGATCCCGGTGCGGATGGCGATGGCGAGATCGAGATTGCCGTTGAATCCGATGTAGCCCGCGGCACCGGCATAAACGCTGCGGCGCTCGGGCTCCAGCTCGTCGATGATCTCCATCGCCCGCACCTTGGGCGTGCCGGTGACGGTGCCCGCGGGGAACGAGGCGCGCAGCAGCTCCATCGGCGTGAGGCCCGGGTCCACTTGCCCTTCGACGTTCGAAACCATGTGCATCACGTGGGAGTAGCGCTCGACCACCATCGTCTCGGTGACCTTCACGGTGCCGGTCCTCGCGATGCGCCCGACATCGTTGCGGCCGAGGTCGATCAGCATCAGGTGCTCGGCGCGCTCCTTCGGATCGGCGAGCAGTTCGCGCTCCATCTGCGCGTCCTTCTCCGCGGTCGAGCCGCGCTTGCGCGTGCCCGCAATCGGCCGCAACGTCACCTTGTCGCCCTCGCGCCGCACCAGGATTTCGGGCGAGGCGCCGACCAGCTGGCAGTCGCCGAAATCGAAATAGAACATGTACGGCGAAGGATTGATCGAGCGCAGCGCGCGATAGAGATTCAGGGGCGAGTGGGCGAAGGGCTGCGTGAGGCGCTGCGATATCTGCACCTGCATGATGTCGCCGTCGGTGATGTAGCGCTTGCAGCGCGCGACACCGTCGTAGAAGGCCCGCTCGCCCATGTTGGAGCGGGGCGCCTGGGGTTCCGCGCTGGCGTGGTGAGGCGGCAGTTGGGCGGGATCGCGCAGCTTCGCGCGCAGAGCCTCGAGCCGCTGCAGGCCACGCCCGCGAGCATCCGCTTCCGTTGGATTCACGTACACCACGAGATGCAGCTTGCCGGAGAGGTTGTCGACCACCGCGAGTTCCTCGGAAAGCAGCAAGCGGATGTCCGGCAGGCCGATGGGATCGGGCTTTGCGTTCTTCTCCAGCCGCCGTTCGATGAAGCGAACCGTGTCATAGCCGAAGTAGCCCGCGACGCCGCCCGCGAACCGCAGGCCGGAGCCGAGCGGCGCCGCGCGGAAGGACGCGAGATAGTCATCGATGTACTGGAGCGGGTCGTCCATCCGGCGCGAGTCGGCGACCGCGCCCTCGCGCAGCAGCCTCACCTCGTGTCCCCGGACCTCGAGACTCTCGCGGGCCGGAAGACCCACGATCGAATAGCGCCCGAAGCGCTCGCCGCCGATCACCGACTCAAGTAGATAGGAGCCGGGACGATTGGCGAGCTTGAGATAGATGGAGAGCGGCGTATCGAGATCCGCGAAGGTCTCGAGATGCAGCGGGATTCGGTTGAAGCCGGCGCGGCCGAGCGCCTGGAATTCTTCTTCAGTCATGGTTCACCACACGGTTCGTTGCGAGGGCGATGCAAATGCGAAGCGCGTTAGCGCCAGCTATGCCATCGCCAATCGAAACGGGTTCCGCGCAGTGCCATGTCGGCCAAGTGTGAGATTGTTACCGGGCCTTGATTGTAGCTGGCTTCAAGGCCCCGCGCATTCGCCGCATGGCCGCGGCGCGGTCCTTGTCGCCGAAAATCGCGGAGCCCGCGACGAACGTATCGGCGCCGGCCGCGGCGATCGCGGCGATGTTGTCCGCCTTCACGCCGCCGTCGACTTCCAGCCAGATATCGCGGCCGCTCGCGGCGATCCGCTCGCGGACGGCGCGAACCTTATCGAGCGCCGATGCGATGAACGACTGCCCGCCGAATCCGGGGTTCACCGACATCACCAGGACCAGGTCTACCTTGTCCATCACATGATCGAGGTAGCTGAGCGGCGTGCCGGGATTGAGCACCAGGCCCGCCTTGCAGCCATGCTCGCGGATGAGGCCGAGCGTGCGGTCCACATGCTCGCTCGCCTCCGGATGGAAGCTGATGATCGAGGCGCCCGCTCTGGCGAAGTCGGGAATGATGCGGTCCACGGGCTTCACCATCAGGTGGACGTCGATCGGCACCGTGCATATCGGCTTCAGCGCCTCGCACACCAGCGGACCGATGGTGAGGTTGGGAACGTAATGGTTGTCCATCACGTCGAAATGGATGAGGTCCGCGCCGGCGGCAATGACCTCGCGGACCTCGTCGCCCAGGCGCGCGAAATCGGCGGAAAGAATGCTCGGTGCGATGCGCAAATCGTTGCCTGTCATCGGGGTCGCGCAAGAGTCGGAAGCGCCCCGGATTCTACCTTCTTCTCTGCTAACATCTTCGAGATGCCGGAAGCCAAGAAATACAGTGTCGCGGTCACCGCGCACTCGACCTACCTGCCCGACCAGTCGGACGAGGAAGAGGATCGATATGTGTTCGCGTACACGATCCGCATCACCAACAACGGCAGCGTGAGCGCGCAGCTCGTGAGCCGCCACTGGATCATCACCGATGCGGACAGCCAGGTGCAGGAGGTGCGCGGCATGGGCGTGGTCGGCGAGCAGCCCGTGCTCAAGCCGGGAGACACCTTCGAGTACTCGAGCGGTTCGTCCATCCCGACAGCGGTTGGAACCATGCGCGGCAGCTACCAGTTGGTCGCGGAGGACGGCACGCGCTTCGAGGCCAGCATTCCGGAGTTCACGCTGAGCGTCCCGCGCGTCCTGCACTAAGGGCGGCTCAGGGGTCCGCGTCGCCCGGCGGGCGCTTGCCGCCCTCGTCGTCGCCCACCCTGGGCTTGCGCGGAAAGGTCCACCACACGATCACCACCGCGATCGCCAGGGCCGCCAGGATTTCCAGGAATACCCAGATCACCGCCGCGTCGCCCCGCGCCCGAGGGCGCTCGATGTCATCATGTCAGCCGTCCAACGCACCGGAGCCCCGCTTTTCATGACGATCGCCTTCTGGTGCGTGCTCGCAGCCGCCCTCCTGCCCTACCTCACCATCGCGATCGGCAAGTACGACCGCAAGTACGACAACCGCTCGCCTCGCGACTGGGAGGCGCGCCTGGAGGGACGGCAGCGCCGGGCGGTGTTCGCGCACTACAACCACTTCGAGGCGTTCGCTGCGTTCGCCGCGGCTGTGATCGTCGCGCACCTTGCCGGCGCGTCGCAAAGCGGGTCCAACGCGCTTGCCATGGCATTCATCGCGTTTCGCATCGCGTACACGTGGGCCTACGTATCCGACAAGCACCTGGTGCGCTCGATCCTCTGGGCTGCGGGCATGGCGTGCGTGGTCGGACTCTTCGCGGCGGGCGCCGCGGCACGCTAGCGCGTCACTGCGCGGAAGCGCGGGGTTGCGGGATCTTCGCGGCGGCCAGGCGCTTCTCGAAATCGGGAATCGGCATCACGCCGGGAATCCGCTCGCCGTCCTCGAAGAAGAGCGTCGGCGTCCCCTGGATCTTCTTCGACTGGCCGTACGCGAGCACCTTGTCGATGGGCGTATCGCACTTGCCGTCGGACTTCGGCGGCTGGTCGCGAACCATGAGGTCGATCCACGCCTTGCCGCGATCGGCCGAGCACCACACCGCCTTGGACTTTTCCATCGAATCCGGCGAGAGGATCGGATACGGGAATACATACACGGTGACGTCGTTCACGGCCAGCAGGTCGCGCTCGAAGCGCTTGCAGTAGCCGCAATTGGGATCGGCGAACATCGCCACCTTGCGCGAGCCGTTGCCGCGCACGATCTTGATCGCGTTGTCGACCGGCAGCGACGCGAAGTCGACGCGGTTGAGCTGCCGCATCCGCACCTCGGTCACGTTTTCCTTGGTCTTGAGGTCGATGATCGACCCGAGGACGAGGAAGTTCGCGTTCTGGTCGGTGTAGAACATCTCGCCGCCCACCACGACCTCGTAAAGCCCGCCGTACTGCGTCTTGCGGATGGTGTCGACCTGCGCCTCCGGCACCTTCTTCTTCAGCTCGGCCTTGAGCCTTTCGGTGTCCTGGGCCGCTGCCGGCAATGCGAACGCCGCCAGGAGGAGGGAGGCGAGGAGGGCTACGAAGGTTTTCATGGAAGGAGCTCGGTAAAGAGGGGTTGGGCAGCGGCATCGGAAATTTGTTCCGCTGTGCCGGCCGGAAAGCTCTGGATTATCGCATTGCCCGGCCGGACAGCAGGCCCTTCATCCAGGACTGCGACTCCACCATCCGCAGCCCGGCGTTGCGAAGCGCCGCCGCCCCGGGCGCCGCCGAGGCGAATATCCGGTCAAGCCGGTCGGTGACGAACTGCATCGCGGTCACGTCCTCGCGCCGTCCGCGCGCGTAACGGCGCAGCAGCCGCAAGTCGCCGGGCCGCTCCAGCGGCGAGCGCTCGGCGAGCTCCCCGGCCAGCAGGCGCGCATCCTGGAATCCGAGGTTCACGCCCTGCCCCGCAAGCGGATGCACGGCGTGCGCGGCATCGCCGATCAGCGCCGCGCCCGGGATCACCGTTCCGGAGACGCGCACCAGCCGCAGTGGAAACCGGGCGATCGGCGAGACGAGGCGCAGGTCTCCGAGCACGGCGCCGCCCGCATCGCGCACCGCGCGCTCGAACCCCCGTTCATCGAGGCCGCCAAGGGCTGCCGCATGGGCATCCGGCGCCGACCACACGATCGAAATCCGCCTGCCCGGCAACGGCAGCCAAGCGAGCACGCCGTCGGCGCGGAACCACTGGCGCGCGGCGTCGCCGTGTTCCCGTTCCACATCGAAATTGGCGACAACCGCGGTCTCGCCGTAGCCAGTCACTTCGGCCGGTATCGCCAACGCCTGCCGCAGGCGCGACGCGGGTCCGTCGGCGGCGACCAGCAGGTCGCACTCGAGACGCTCTCCGCCCTCGAGCTCCACCGAGGACCCGGCGGCCGCGGCCGTGGCATCGGCCACCGCAGCCCCGCGAATCATCGCAACACCCGGGAGCGACGCGACCTGGGTCTCCAGCGCCTGCGTGAGCCGGCCCGCCTCGACGATCCACGCGAGCGGGCTCCCGGCCGGGCCGGCGAAGGCGAGCTTCGCGCCGCCATCGCCGAAGATCTCCATGCGGCGCACCGGCGCCACGCGGCGCGCATCGAGGTGCTCCCAGGCGCCCGCATCGCGCAGGAACGAACGCGAGCCGGGACTCAGCGCGTAGATGCGCTGGTCGTACCCGTCTGCGGTCGGCACCTGCCTCTGCGTCGATGACTCGAGGATGCGCACATCGCAACCGCGCAACGCGCAGGCGAGCGCGAGCCCGACCGGCCCGCCCCCGACGATCACGACGCGCGGCGCGGTCATGATCCCGGCGCGCCGCGGATCATCCGCTCGGCGAGCACGCGCCTCGCGGCGGGAAACAGGTCTAGCGCGACGAGCGCAAGCCCCCGGCCCCAAGTCGGGATGCGGCGCGGGTCCGCGAACGAGGAGACGAGGAAGTCGGTGAAGGCCACGCCGCGCGATGAATCGCGATGCCGCGCCTGGCGGTACGCGCGGAGCATCGCGGCGGAGCCCAGCTCCGCGATCGCCGCCGCGCCGATCATCGCGGCCAGTTGCGTCGCGTCACGCAGCCCGAGGTTCAGGCCCTGTCCGGCAATCGGGTGCAGCGCCTGGGCGGCGTTTCCGATGAGTGCCGTGCGCAGCGCGACGGGCGTATTGACCGAACGCAGCTTGAGAGGAAAGGCATTGCGCTCGCCCACGCGGACGAAGCTGCCCGCGCGATCGCCGAATGCCTCCTGCAACTCGCGCAGGAAGGCGGCATCGTCCATCGCCAGGATCGCCTCCGCGCGCGCGGGCGACGCGGTCCATACCAGCGTGAAGCGCTCATCCACCGGCAGCAGCGCCATCGGCCCTTCGGGCGTGAAACGCTCGTACGCGCGACGGCCGTGCGGCCGGTCGGCATGAACGGGCGCCACGACCGCCAACTGGGCATAGTCCTTCTCGGCGAATGCGATTCCGGGAATCCGCATCGCGTTCGCCCCGCCATCGGCCAGCACCAGCAGGCGCGTGCGAACTTCGCGCCCCGAGGCGAAGCGCAACACCGCGTGCTCGGCATCCAGGTCGATGCCGCTGCAGGCTTCGCCGTAGTGAACCGGGATCGCCGATCGCCGCAGCCGGTCGGCGAGCGCCACCTCGAGCGCCGCGTAGGGCACCGTGTAGCCGAGCGCGGGAAGCCGCTGCCCGGCCGCGTCGATCACGGTGCGCCCCGGACCGCCCCGCTGGGAAATGTGGATCGAATCGATCGCGGTGGCGTGAGCTGCGGGCCACGCCCCGGCGTCCTCGAGCGTCTCGCGGCTGGCGTGGGATAGCGCAAGCGTGCGGGTGTCGGCGGAAGGAGCCTCCCGGGCCTCGAAGACCGCGAGGCTCAATCCCTCGCGCGCCGCAAGCGCCGCGGCGGTCGCGCCCACCGGGCCCGCGCCGACGATCGCGACATCGACCAGGACTTCGGGCATCACCGGTCGAGGACCGCCGCCTCGACGTCCTTCACACTCTTCGGGCAGTCGGCGGTGAGAACGTCGCGGCCCTTCGCGGTCACGAGGACATCGTCCTCGATGCGCACCCCAATGTTCCAGAAAGCCTTCGGCACGTTGTCGGCGCGCCGGATGTAGCAGCCGGGCTCGACGGTGAGGACCATGCCGGGCTTCAACTTGCGCCACTTGCCCTTCTGCATGTAGTCGCCGGCGTCATGGACGTCGA
>JBKJTM010000159.1:0-4299 GCA_046590805.1 Usitatibacter sp. | reverse complement strand
GAAGGCGAATGCCGTGCCGGGCCTGAAGATGCTGCGCATCGGCATCGGCCGCGATGTCGATGGCGCCCTCGCCAACAGCGACTCGCTGCAATGGACCCCGGTCGCGGGCGGCTATGTCGCGCATTGGGAAATCACGTCCACCGGCGCGCGCGCACTGCGCGTGGCGCTCTCGGCACGGAGCATCGATCCCGCGGCGCAGCTGCGCTTCGCCGGGAGCGACGCGCCGCAGACGATCTATGGGCCCTTCGGCGGCGCCGAGATCGCCGCCAGCCATCCCTACTGGAGCCCGGTGCTCGAGGGTGAGCGCGCGACGGTCGAGGTGTTCGTGCCCTCACCCCTGGGGCTGCAGCTCGCGATCCCGCAGGTGTCGCACCTCTTCGTGAGCCCGCTGGACCGCGACGTGGAGCGGCGGGCGAAGGTCGCGCAGGCGTGCGAGGTGGACTTCATCTGCCGTGCGCCCTCCGACGCGCAGCTCGCGCAGACCGGCCGCGCAGTAGCGCGCATGACGATCACCTCGGAGGGCTCGTCCGGCTTCTGCACCGGCACTCTCCTCAATCCGTCCGACAACTCGTTCACGCCCTACTTCCTGTCGGCCGCGCACTGCATCAGCACGCAGGACGCGGCCCGCAGCCTGTCCACCTATTGGTTCTATGAAAGCACCGGCTGCAACACCGGCGGCGTCAGCGCGAGCGCGGTGCAGATCTCGGGAGGGGCGACGCTGCTCTACGCGAACGTCGCCAACGATTTCGCCTTCATGCGCCTCAACACCTCGCCGCCCTCGGGGGCGGTGTTCGCGGGCTGGGACGCGGCGTTCCCGACCATCGGCGCCGCGGTGACCGCGATCCACCATCCCGCGGGCGACGTGAAAAAGGTGAGCTACGGCGGGCTCAGCAGCGTTGGGCCCGCGTTCCAGGCGCTCGCCAGCGGCCACTTCCAGCGCGTGACCTGGAACGGGACTCTCACCGGCGTGACCGAAGGCGGCAGCAGCGGCTCGGCGCTCTTCACCGGCAACCCGACCGCGGGCTACCGCGCACGCGGCGGGCTCCTGGGCGGACCCTCCAGCTGCACCGCGACGACCGCGGAGCTGTTCGACGAGTACTCGCGCCTCGACCTTGCCTACGGTTACATCGCCCAATACCTGGCTCCGGGCACCCAGCCGGCATTGACCGCCCAGGCCGTCGCCAACCCGGGATTCGAGGGAGCGGCCTCGTGGTCGCAGGCCGCGAGCGGTGGGGCCGCCATCATCACCAGCGATGCGTCTGCCGCGCGCACCGGCAGCGGCTATGCCTGGCTGGGCGGCGCCAACAGCGCGAACGACTCGCTCACCCAGGACGTATTCATCCCCGGCGGCCAGGCGCGGCTGCAATTCTGGGTGCGCATCACCACCGCCGAGGCGAGCACCTCGACCGCGTTCGACACGATGACGGTCACGCTCACCAACCCCTCCACGGGTGCCACCATCGCCACGCTCGCACGCTTCAGCAACCTGAGCGCCACCAGCGGCTGGGTGCAGACCCCGATCTATGACCTCTCGCCCTACAGCGGGCAGACCCTGCGGCTGCGCTTCGCCGCGACCACGGACAGCTCGGACATCACCTCGTTCCGCGTCGACGACATCACCATCAACGGCACCGGCACGGCGAGCCAGAACAACCACACGGCGCTCTGGTGGAACCCGGCGGAGTCCGGGTGGGGCGTGAACGTGACCCATCAGGGCGACATCGCCTTCGCCACGCTCTTCACCTATGACGCCGCCGGTGCCCCGATGTGGCTGGTGATGTCGGCCGGCACACGCCAGGGGAACACCGACACCTTCGCCGGCGATCTCTATCGCACCACCGGCCCCGTCTTCAACGCGAATCCGTTCACCCCGATCGGCGCGGGCAACGTGACGCGCGTCGGCTCCATGGCGTTCGCGTTCTCGGGCGCCATCGCCGGCCTGGCCTACGACGTGAACGGCGCGCAGGTGACCAAGTCGGTGCAGAAGCAGGTGTACGGCGCACGGCCCGCCAGTTGCCTCGTGACCACGCGCGCCCGCACCACCAGCACCAACTACCAGGACCTGTGGTGGGTCTCGAGCGAGTCGGGCTGGGGGATCAACATCACCCACCAGGACAACACGCTCTTCGCCACGCTCTTCACCTACGGTTCCAACGGCCAGGGCATGTGGCTGGTGATGTCCGCGGGCGTGCGCCAGGCGGACGG
Organism: Usitatibacter sp.; assembly: GCA_046590805.1. GTDB lineage: Bacteria > Pseudomonadota > Gammaproteobacteria > Burkholderiales > Usitatibacteraceae > Usitatibacter. Next base: position 2,094 of record JBKJTM010000159.1, on the reverse strand, counting down.
CTCCTATCTCGGCGACCTCTACCGCACCTCGGGGCCGGCCTTCAATGCGAACCCTTTCACGCCGATCGGTGCGGGCAACGTGACCCGTGTCGGAACGATGCAGCTGCGCTTCTCGGGTGGCGAGTCGGGGACGCTCACCTACTCGGTCGATGGCGCGAACGTGACCAAGTCGATCGCGCGCCAGCTCTTCTCCAGCCCCGCGCCGTCCTGCAGCTAGGCGCGGGCGCTGGACAAGCGACCCCTCGGCGCATCGGGCCTGCGCGCCGCACCGCTGGCGCTCGGCGGCAACGTGTTCGGCTGGACCGCGGACGAGAACACCTCGTTCGCGATCCTCGACCGCTTCATCGACGCGGGCTTCGAACTCGTCGACACCGCGAACTCGTACTCGCGCTGGGTCCCGGGGCACACGGGCGGCGAGTCGGAGACCCTCATCGGCCGTTGGCTCGCGCAGGGTGGGCGCCGCGAGCGCGTGATCCTCGCGACCAAGGTCGGCATGGAGGCGGTCGGGGAGCCAAAGGGCCTGAAGCGCGCGATGATCGAGAAGCACGCCGAGGGTTCGTTGAAGCGCCTGCAGACCGACCGCATCGACCTCTACCAGACGCACATCGACGATGCCGACACGCCGGTGGAAGAATCGCTCGAGGCGCTCGACCGCCTGGTGAAGGCCGGCAAGGTGCGCGCGATCGGCGCTTCGCAATACGGCCCGGCGCGGTTGCGCGAATCGCTCGCGGCGAGCAAGCGCCTGGGCATCGCGCGCTACGACACGCTGCAGCCCGAGTACAACCTCTACGACCGCGAGCAGTTCGAGCGTGACTACCAGCCGCTCGCGCTCGAATACGGCCTCGCGGTGATCCCGTTCTTCGGCCTCGCCAAGGGATTCCTGTCGGGCAAGTACCGCGACGTGAAGTCGACCGAGGGCCGCCCGCGCGCGGCGGGGCTGAAGAAGTATTTCGAGGGCGACCGCGGGATGAAGATCCTCGCCGCGCTCGACGCCGTGGCCAAGCGCGTGAACGCCACGCCCGCGCAGGTCTCCCTCGCCTGGATCATGGCGCAGCCGTCGATCGCGGCGCCGATCGCCAGCGTGACCTCGGTGGCTCAGCTGGACGAGATCATGGGCGCGGCCAAGCTGAGGCTCGACGCGACGGCCTTAAAAGAGCTGGGCGCGGCGAGCCGGTAGAGCTGCCCCTCTCAGGGAGAGGGCCGGGGAGGGTTGCGGCAACACGGAGTGGCCATCACTTGCGCTTCGCTGCCACCTTCGTCTCCGCCCGGTAGCGCGCGAGCTCGGCCTTCCCCACCTTCCCCATCTCGTCGAGCTTGCGCTTCCAGTCCTTGCGGTGGGCGCGCAGCGTCTCCGCGATCGACTCGGCGATGACGAGGTTGCGATACCACTTGGCGTTCGCCGGCACCACCGTCCACGGCGCGTGCTTCGCCGAGGTCTTCGAGATCGCATCCTCGTAGGCCTCGGTGTACTCGTCCCAGAACTCGCGCTCCTTCCAATCGTTCGGATTCAGCTTCCACGCGGTCTCGGGCTGCGCCTCGCGCTCCAGCAGCCGCTCCTCCTGCTCTTCCTTCGTGATGTGCAGGAAGTACTTGAGGACGAGGGTGTCGTGCTCGGCGAGGAGCTCCTCGAAGTCCGCGATGTGGCCGTAGCGCTGCTTCCACAGGCTCCTGGGGACGAGGTCGTGCACGCGCACCACCAGGACATCCTCGTAGTGCGAGCGGTTGAAGATCGCGAACTCGCCCTTGCGCGGCGCGTGGCGGTGCACGCGCCAGAGAAAGTCGTGCTCGCGCTCCTCCGCGGTCGGCACGCCGTAGGAGACGACGTTCACGCCGCGCGGGTTGAGATACCCCACGACGTTCTTGATGGTCCCGTCCTTGCCGGCGCCGTCGCGGCCCTGCAGCACCACGAGGACGCTGCAGGCCTTGGAGCCGAACATCGCGTCCTGCAGCTCGAAGAGCTCTTCCGAGAGCCGGGCGAGGCGCTCCGCGGCCTTGGCCTTGGTCATGCCCTTGGGCGGGTCGGCGCTGATGCCATTCAAGCGCACGCGCACCCCGGGCTTGTCGAACACGTTTGCGGCCATATGCACCTTTCAG
>JBKJTM010000107.1:0-5951 GCA_046590805.1 Usitatibacter sp. | reverse complement strand
TGCGCAAGCCCGACATCCTCTACGCCACCCGCATTCAGAAGGAGCGCATGGGCGGCGAGGGGATCGAGGCGTATCCGGCGAATTTCCGCATCGACCGCGCGGCGGTGAAGGCGCTCTGCGCGAAGGACACCGTGATCCTGCATCCGCTGCCGCGCGATTCCACTCCGGGCGCGAACGACCTGGCAAGCGACCTCGACCGCGATCCACGCCTCGCGATCTTCCGCCAGACCGACAACGGCATCCCGGTGCGGATGGCGGTGTTCGCGATCCTCCTGGGGGTAGAGCACCGGGTGGCGCGCAGCCTTCGCGATGCACCCTGGATCTCGCCGGCGCGCATCGGGCCGCACGACGCCGCTTTCGGCTGAGGGCGGCGGGAAGCTCGTATACTCGCCCTCGACTACCCGTCCCGGGGAGGGGATCGAGTGGCGAAGCCTGTGGAGGACCCAAGCAGGAATGTAGCCTGCCCTTCGTGCGGCGCGCCCGTGCGCTTCCGCGGCGCCACCTCCATCGTCTCCGTCTGCCCGTTCTGCAAGTCCACCCTGGTGCGCAGGGGCGTGGATATCGAGAACATCGGCAAACAGGCCGAGCTCCTCGAGGACCAGACGCCGATCCGCATCGGCGCCGACGGCAAGCATCGCGGCGTCGGCTTCAATGTCGTCGGGCGCATCCAGTTCCGCTACGAGAGCGGCATCTGGAACGAATGGCACGTGCTATTCGCAGACGGCAAGAGCGCCTGGCTTTCGGACGCGAGCCGCGAATACACCATCACTTATCCGATTCCGCCCCAGGTGGTGAAGCCGTTCGAGCAGCTCAAGCCCGGAGCGGCGCTGCACATCCTCGGGGATAAGTGGTTTTCCGGCGCGTACTCGGTCACCAACCTCGACGCAGGCGAGGTGGTGGCGGGCGAGGGCGAGCTGCCGTTCCAGTTCACCTCGGGCTGGAAGGCCAACGTGGCGGACCTGCGCGGTGATGGCGCCCGCTTCGCCACAATCGATTACTCCGAGGTCCCGCCGCGCATCTACGTGGGCGAGAAGCTGCCCTTCGACACCTTCTCCTTCTCGGGCCTGCGCGATCCCGAGCAGGTGGGCTTCACCAAGGGCACCGCGCAAGCCTTCAAGTGCGCCGGCTGCGGCGCGCCGATCGAGAAGCACCTCACCACCACGGAGGTCGTGGCTTGCGGCTCCTGCGGCACGGTGACCGACGTGACGGGCGAGGTCGGCGCGCTGGTGCAGAGGAACGAGCGCAACAAGGAGCGCTTCAAGCCGCTCATCCCCCTCGGCAATGTCGGAAGTTGGAAGAACGTGAGCTACGAGGTCGTGGGCTTCATGCGCCGCGGCGTGACCGTCGACGGGACGCAGTACCAGTGGAGCGAGTACCTGCTGCACAACGTCGAGCGGGGCTATGCCTGGATCACCGAGTACGACGGCCATTACAACTTCGTGCATGCCGCGGCCGAGCTGCCGAAGGACGAGGAGGTGCTGGGCCAGCCCCGCGTTCGCTACCTGGGACGCAGCTTCAAGCATTTCCAGAAGTCGCAGGCGAAGGTCACCTACCTCACCGGCGAGTTCTACTGGCGCGTCAAGGTGGGCGAGGTCGCCAACTGCAACGACTACGTCGATCCGCCGCTGATCCTGTCGAGCGAGGGCACCGGCAAGGAAATCACGTGGTCGCTGGGCGAGTACGTCGAGCCCGCCGTGATCTTCAAGGCGTTCGGCGCCAAGGCGAAGCCGCGCAAGCCTGCGGGGGTCGCGCCCAACCAGCCTTCGCCGCACAAGGGCAAGGCGGGCGCCTATTGGCTGGCGTTCATCGCGTTCCTCGGCTTGGCTTTGGTCGCCCAGCTGCTGTTCGCCTTCATGCAGTCGTCCGCAAGGCCTTCGCCGGTGCCGTTCGCGAAAGCCGGCGACGAAGAGGTGGTGAAGGTCACCAGCGCACCCTTCAAGATCGGCGGCTTCGGCTCGGCGCCGCTCACGGTGCGCACCTCCACCAATGCCAGAAACGACTGGGTCTCCTTGGACCTGCAGCTCACCGATGCCGACACCGGCCGCGCATTCGGCACCAAGCGCGTCCTCGGCTACAGCAACATCAGCGGCAGCCTCGTGGGAAGCAACATCGATGTCGGCGAGGTTCCCGGAGTACCGGCCGGCCGCTATACGCTGGCGATCGAGGCGCGCTCGCCCAGGGCGGTGGACGGCACGGTCGAGGTCTACCGCTCGAGCGTGGGCTGGTCGAACTTCTGGCTGTTCGCCGGCTTCCTCGGGCTCTGGCCGATCATCGCGCTCATGAACTCCATGGCCTTCGAGAAGAAGCGCTGGCTGGAGAGCGACTACGCGCCCGACTATCCCGAGATCGATTCCGATTCCGGTTCCGACGACGACTGAGAGACCCATTTCATGTTCCGCGCCTACCTCGCAGCCGCCTTCACCGCTTTCGGCCTCTACAGCCTCGGCCAGTACAAGGGCTGGTCGGTGATGCCCTCGGAGGCGCAGGAATTCCAGCGCATGCGCGCCGAACAGCAGTCGTCGAGCTACGGCCGCAGCGGCAGCGGCAGCAGCTCTTCCGGACACAAGTAGCAGGACCCACAAGGAGAAAGCCATGATCGAGTACCTCAAGCCCGCAGCGCTGATCGGATCGGTGGTCTATTCGGTGATCGGGATCTTCCTGGTCGCCATCGCATTCGTCGTGGTCGACAAGATCACGCCCTACGACTTGTGGAAGGAGCTGATCGAGAACCGTAACCAGCCGCTCGCCACCGTGGTGGCGGCGTTCGTGCTGGCGATCTCGATCATCGTGGCGGCCGCGATCCACTAGCGTGGCAGAGCCGGTCTCACCCGCGGCCGAGGCCGCCCCTTCGCGCCCGGTGCCGGGCGAGGCGCTCACGCGAGCGCTGCTCGCCTCGGTGTTCGTGATCGCCGCGTGCGGCCTCGTCTACGAGCTGATCGCCGCGGCCGCCTCGACATACCTGCTGGGCGACTCGGTCACGCAGTTCTCGGTGGTGATCGGCGTGTACCTCGCCTCGATGGGCGTCGGCTCATATGTGTCGAAATACGTGGTCGAGGGCCTCATCCGCCGCTTCATCGACATCGAGCTGATGATCGCGCTCATCGGCGGCTGCTCGGCGGCGGTGATGTTCATGTCGTTCGCCTATGCGGGGCCGGGCTTCCGCATCGTGCTCTACGGGATCGTGGTGCTGGTGGGCATCCTCGTCGGCCTCGAGATCCCGCTGGTGATGCGCATCCTCAAGGAGCGCCTCGGCTTCAGGGACCTGGTGGCGCAGGTGCTTACCTTCGATTACCTGGGAGCGCTCGGAGTCTCGATCGCGTTCCCGCTGCTCCTCGCGCCGCGCCTGGGCCTGATTCGCACCGCGTTCCTGTTCGGGCTGATGAATGCCCTGGTCGCGGCGTGGGCGGTGTGGCTCTTCCGCGACCGGCTCGGGCGCCCCGGGGCCGCGGCCTTTCGCTGCGCGCTGGTGATCGCCTTCCTCGGCGCGGGCTTCCTCGGCTCCGACGCGCTCACGCGCATGAGCGAGGATCGGCTCTATTCCGACCAGATCGTGCACGCCGAGTCGAGCAAGGCGCAGCGCATCGTGGTCACCCGCTGGCGCGACGACCTGCGCCTTTATCTCAACGGCAACCTGCAGTTCAGCGCGCTGGACGAGTACCGCTACCACGAGGCGCTGGTGCACCCGGCGCTCGCCGCGATGCCACACGCGCGGCGCGTGCTGGTGCTGGGCGGCGGCGACGGCATGGCGGTGCGCGAGATCCTCAAGTACCCGAACATCGAGTCGGTGACGCTGGTGGACCTGGACCCCGCGATCACGCGGCTCTTCTCCGAGGCGCCGGCGCTGCGCAAGCTGAACGGCGACGCGCTCAATTCGCCCAAGGTGAAGGTCGTCAATGCCGATGCCTTCATCTGGATCGAGAATGCGCGCGAGCACTTCGACTTCGTCGCGATCGATTTTCCCGACCCCAGCAACCACTCCCTCGGCAAGCTCTACACCACGGCCTTCTACAGCATGCTGAAGCGCCGGCTCTCCGCGCGCGGCGTGGCGGTGATCCAGGCGACTTCCCCTCTCTACGCGCGCAACTCGTTCTGGTGCGTGGTGACGACGCTGGAGGAGGTGGGTTTCGAGACGGTGCCGTATCACGCGCTGGTGCCTTCCTTCGGCGAGTGGGGCTTCATCGTCGCCGCCAACGAGCCGTACGTCGCGCCGGGCCGCTATCCGCCGGGGCTGCGCTTCGTCACCGCCGAAATCCATCCGGCGCTGTTCGCCTTTCCAAGGGACATGGCGCGAGTGCCGACCCGGGTGAACCGCCTCAACAACCAGGCGCTGGTCGGTTATTTCGAATCCGAGTGGCGGCGCGGCTCGGCGCAGTGACCGGGCGGCGGGAGTTCCTGGGAGCGGGTGCGGCGCTGCTCGCCTCGGCATGCACGCGCGGCCCCGCGGTGCCGCTGGGCGAGATGCTCGCCACCAATCATCGGCTCGGCCACCGCCTGCACGAAGGCGGCTTTCCCGCCGCGACGGAGAAGCGCTCGGTGCCGGTGGTGATCGTGGGCGCGGGCATCGCGGGGCTCTCCGCGGCGTGGCGCCTGCGCCGCGCGGGCTTCTCCGACTTCGAGCTCTTCGAGCTCGAGGACGTTCCCGGCGGCAACGCGCGCTGGGGCCGGAACGAGGTCTCGGCGTATCCGTGGGGCTCGCACTACATCCCGCTGCCGACGCGGGAGTCGCGCGCGACGCGCCTGCTGCTGGCCGAGCTCGGCATCCTCACCGGCGATCCCGAGGCCGCGGCGCCGCGCTACGACGAGCGCGCCCTGGTGCAGGCGCCGCACGAGCGCCTCTACCGCAACGGCTCGTGGACCGACGGACTCGCGCCGCTGGAGGGGCGCGACAAGGCCGAGGTCGACGAGTGGAATCGCTTCCAGGCGCGCATGCGCGAGCTGCAGGCCCGGCGCGGGCGCGACGGACGGCGCGCGTTCGCGATCCCGCTCGAATTCTCCTCGCGCGATCCCGAGCTCCTCGCGCTCGACCGCCTGACGATGCAGGCGTGGTTGCGCGCCGAAGGCTTCGTCTCCGAGACCGTGCACTGGGTCGCCAACTACGCATGCCGCGACGATTACGGCTGCGATTACCGCCAGACCTCGGCGTGGGCCGGGATCCACTACTTCGCCTGCCGCACCGGCGCCGCGCAGCACGCCGAGCCCGATGCGGTGCTCACCTGGCCCGAGGGCAACGGCCGCATCGTGCGCGGGCTGATCGAGAAATATGCGTTTCCCATCAACCACGGCGCCCTGGTACACCGCCTGCGGGAAGACTCCGGGGGCGCCACGCTCGAGGTGTTCCTCGCCCACGAGAAGCGCGTGGTGGAGATCCGCGCGCAGCATGTGGTGTGGGCGGCGCCGTTCGCATTCGCGGCGCGCGCGGTCGCTGATTCCGGCCTCGCCGCCGCGCTCGGCAGCTACGAGTACGCGCCGTGGGTAACGGCGAACCTCACCCTCGACGAGCCGCCCTATGCGCACCACGGCGCGCCCCTTTCCTGGGACAACGTGCTCCACGACGGCCCGTCGCTGGGCTACATCGTCGCGACGCACCAGGGCGTTGCCACGCGACCGGGGCCCACGGTGCTCACCTGGTACCTGCCGCTCACGGGCGAGGCGCCGGACGCCGGGCGCAAGCGCCTCCTCGACACTCCGCGCGGGCGCTGGGCGGAGATGGCGATCGCGGAGATCGCCAGGCCCCACCCCGAGATCCGCTCCATCACGCGGCGCGTGGACGTGTTCGCCAACGGCCATGCGATGGTGCGGCCGCGGCCCGGCGCGATCTGGGGCGCTGAGCGCGAGCGCATCCTGCAGCGCCGCGGCCGGATGCACTTCGCCCACGCCGACGCGAGCGGCCTGTCGCTCTTCGAGGAGGCCAACGATCGAGGCGAGCACCGCCTCGGCGGCCGCGACGCCGC
>JBKJTM010000503.1:0-5636 GCA_046590805.1 Usitatibacter sp. | reverse complement strand
GCGTTCGGCCAGCCTCCGCGCGGAGGCGTCCTCCCCATCGAAGCACAGCAGGTTGAAACCCGGCTGGAAGCGGTCCATCAATGCGGTCGTTTCATCGAGCCACACATGCGGTGCTCGATGCCCGGGACGGGCGGTCGGGGTGTAGAAACGAGCGTCATCCCTGGGTTCCGGGCTGCCATCCGCGACGATGATGGGCGAATCCCGATAGCGGTAGCCCAACACCACCCCGAACGACGCCAGCAGCTTCTCCTGTCCGACGAGAATCGACTTGATCGCCGCGCGACGCTCCTCCCCGGCCGGCGATTCCTCGTCCATCTCGTCGCCGAACCCCATGACGGAGCGCATCTCCTTGAAGTTGATCGCCGCCTCCGTGGTGTTGCGCACGCCCACCGGCCGCCTCTCGATTTCGTAGCTTTCCAGGAGGCCTTCGCCCCCCCAACCATCGACCATCGCCTGCAGCCTCCAGGCGAGGTCGACGACATCGGAGGCGCCGGTATTCATACCGAAGCCCCCAGTGGGCGCAAACAGATGGGCCGCATCGCCCGCGAGAAAAACGCGCCCGGCGCGATACCGGTCGGCCACCAGCGCATGGGCAGTCCAGGGCTGCACGGACAGCACCTCGATTGCGGTGTCGCACCCCAGAACGCCGCGAATCGCCGCGAGGGGATCCACGGCTTCGGGCTCCTGCCCCGGCTTCAGGACCACGTGATAGGTCCAGCGGATGCCGGTGTCCCAGTTGAGGAAGAATCCCATGTAGTCGCGATGCAACGGAAAGTAGATCGCCGCCGGTCCGAAGGCGTGGCACTTCATGAGCTCCGGCGCTCGAAAGTGGATCGATACGAAGCGGGCGATATCCGCTTCACCGGACAGGCCGATGCCGAGGCTCGAGCGGATGCGGGAACGCCCCCCGTCGCACGCGACGAGCCAGTCGGCCACGACGGTGACCTGCCTGCCGTCGGCGATTCGCTCGATCTCGGCGCGAACCTTTCCCGCGCGTTCCTCGAACCGGAGGAAGCGCCAGCCCAATCGCAGGTCCACGGACGGCCGCGACCGAACGTAGTCCCGCAGCACCTCCTCGAACTCGTTTTGCCCCGTGATCGTCTTCAGGTAGGGCGACCAGGTGAGCTCTTCACGCATCGCGCCACCTTTGCGGCGCACCTCTTCCCAGCTGTCGTAGGAGGGAAGCGACAACTTGTGGAGCACATGGCCGTGGAAGCTGCTGATCCAGTAATAGTCCAACGGGAAGTCGGGCGGAATTCCGCACTGCGTCACCTTCGGCGCGATTCCCCAGCGCCGGCAGTACTCCATCGTGCGGCTTGCGATCGAATTCGCGCGTGGATGCGGATTGACCTCGGTTCGCTCTTCGACGACGAGACACGGCACCGAGCGCCAACCAAGCTCCGCCGCGAGGCAAAGCCCGACCGAGCCGGCGCCGACGACCAGGATCGGGATGGAAATTTCGTCGCTCATGCTCGATACTCTGCGCGTTCGAATCGAGCCCAAGAATAGATCACGCCGTTCGCGACTGTCCCTCATCCCTTTGGATGAAGGCATCCCAAGGGGTCCCATGAACACTCAGGAGATCCGGCTGGTCAGGCGACCGGTCGGCCTCGCACGCGCGGAGGATTTCGCCGCGCACGAGGGACCGCTTCGAGCGCTCGCGCCGGGCGAGGCGCTGGTAGAGGTTCGCTGGCTGTCGATCGATCCGTATCTCAACGAGCGGGTGACGGGCGACCGCGTGGGGCCGGTGGTCCCGGTGGGCGGCTGCATGGTGGGCAGGGGGATCGGCCGGGTCGTGGAGGGTGCGCTGCCTGCCGGCACCCTGGTCATGGGTGAGGTCGGCTGGCGCCGTCACGCCATCGTGAGCGCCTCCAGCCTGAGCCCGATCGGCGATTCCGATCTGCCCGAGACCTGGAACCTGGGCGTGCTGGGCGTGCCCGGACTCACCGCCTGGCTTGCGCTTTTCGATGTCGCCCATGCGCGCAGCGGCGAGACGCTGTTGCTGACCAGCGGCGCGGGGACGGTCGGGTCGATCGCCGGCCAGCTCGCCCGCGAAGCCGGATTGCGGGTGATCGGCATTGCTTCGGGCCCGGCCAAGTGCGCGTGGCTGCGGGACATCGGATTCTCCGCTGCGATAGACCGGAAGGCGCAAGCCGACTTGCCTGGTGCCGTTGGAGGCTTCGACGTGATGCTGGACCTCGTCGGCGGCAGGCTTCTCGAGATGGCTCTGCGATGCGCGAAGCCCCGCGCGCGAGTCGTGCTGTGCGGGCATGTCAGCACTTACGCCGGGCCGGCCGCCATGATCGACGCGGGCCTGGTTCTCTACCAGCGGCTTCGTCTCGAAGGCTTTCTGGTGCACGACCACGCTTCGCGCTTCCCAATGGCGCGTGCCGCGCTGCTGGAAGGGGCGCGCAGCCGCCGGATCTGCGTGCGCGAAACGATTCACCACGGGTTGGAGGCGGCGCCTTCGGCGCTCGCCTGCCTGCTTTCGGGCCAGGGAATCGGCAAGCATCTGGTCCAGGTTGCGTGACGTGTAGCGAGCCCCGGAGCAACCGGCGCCGTAATCCGGCGCGGTGCGTTCGGCGCGAGGGCGATACTTAGGGATGATTCCTTCGCCGAAGTCGCAGACGTATCATCGCCTGCCACCATGCGAAGCCCTGCGGAAATTCCCTTTCCAGGTCTGCCGCCGGCGAGTCCGGAGGCGGCAGCCTATGGGGAGCGCGCCGATGCCCTGGGGCGATCGACCGGGCTGGATCCCGTCAAGGAACTCCGCTACGGAGAGGACGCAAACCAGCGGCTGCATGTCTACGTGCCGGCGAACATCGGTCGCGATGCCCTTCCGGTCGTCACCTTTTTTCACGGCGGTGCATGGGTGAGCGGCGGTCTGTCGTGGCTGCGTTTCATGGCGCCGGCGGTCACCGCGCTCCCGGCGATATTCGTTGCCGGCACCTATCGCCTTGCCCCCACCTGGCAATGGCCCGCACAGTACGACGACGTGTCCACGGCCATTGCCTGTGCACACGAACATGCGGCAAGCCTGGGAGGAAATCCGGCGCGCATGATCGTCGGTGGCCACTCGGCCGGCGGCCACCTCGCCGCCCTGGCCGTCCTGAAGCGGGAAATTCCCCAGGTCCGCGCGTGTTTCCCGGTGAGCTCCTCGTTCGACCTGCAGTATGGGGATGTGGCCCTCGACAGCCCCGAGGGCCGGGTCTACAAGTACCTGTTCTCTCATCGCCAACAGGACATCGAGGCGAGCCCGATCTCGTTCGTGAATGGCAACCGCACTCCCTTTCATGTCGTCTGGGGTGCGAATGACTTTGCGCGCATAACCCGAACCAGTGAGAGGATGGTGCGCGCGCTGCAGGAAGCGGGGACGCCTGTCAGCAGCAGCGTCGTACCGGATGCGGGCCATTTCGATACCCACCTGCAGCTCGCCGATCCGGGAAACCTCTGGTACGCCCGGCTGCGGGAGGAGTTCCAGCATGCATGAGGATCGCGTCGAAGCGAAGTGGCTTGCCATGTTCGAGGAGCTTTTCCTCGGGCTTGCCAAGGTCAAGTCGGGCGAGGTCGTTGCGATTCTCTCCGAGACCCAGTCGCGCCGCCTGCTGGTGGACCTGTCCGAGCTCGCCCTGTCGCGGCTGGGCGCTCGCATCTATCACGTGGTGGTGCCCACACCGCGCGCGGCGCACCCGGTGGAGCTGCGATCGACCGGGACGTGCCTCGCCCTGGGAGGCCTCGCGCAGATCATCGATGCGCTGGCTGGCGCCAACCTGGTGATCGACCTCACCGTCGAAGGCCTGCTGCACTCCCCGGAACGCAAGGCGATCCTGGCGCGCGGAGCGCGCATGTTCATGGTCAGCAACGAGCATCCGGAAGCGCTGGAACGGTTCAGGCTGAATCCCGCGTTGCAGGAAAAGTGCGTCAAGGGCGCGGAGATGATCACCCGCGCCGCGGTCATGCACGTCACCTCCGCCGCCGGCACCGATCTGCGGGTCGATCTCGCCGGTGTCACCGGCCGCGGCAGCGCGGGGCTGGCGGACCGGCCCGGCATCATGGGCTACTGGCCGGCCGGGCTTTGCCTGTGCTTTCCGAGCCCCAATACCGTCAACGGCAGGATCGTGCTCATGCCGGGAGACGCCAACCTGACATTCAAACGCTACGTCGAGACGCCGGTGACGCTCGTGGTCGAGAACGACTACGTCACCCGCATAGAAGGCGACGGCGTCGATTCCGAGCTCATGCGCAGCTACTTCGATGCATGGAACGACCGTGACGCGTATGCGGTGAGCCACGTGGGCTGGGGCATGAATCCCGGGGCGCGCTGGGACACCCTCGTCATGTACGACCGGCGCGACCTGAACTGCACGGAACAGCGCGCATTCGCCGGAAATTTTCTTTTCTCCACTGGCGCCAACGAAGTGGCGGGGCGCTTCACGCCGTGCCACTTCGACATCCCGATGCGGCACTGCACGGTGATGCTCGATGACGACGTGGTCGTCCGCAATGGCGTCGTGCAGGGTGACCTCGCAATTTGAAAGCGCCAGGGGACGCATGAAGACAATCGAGTGCGACGTGGCAATTGTCGGAGGCGGGGTGGCCGGAGGCTCGCTTGCCTGCAATCTGCGCGATTCCGGGCTGCGCGTAGTGCTGCTGGAAATGGCCAAGACGACTCCCCAGATCAATCGGGGCGATGAGCTGGCGCCCTGCACGGTCCGAATGCTCGACAAGGTCGGCGCCCTGCCCAATTTCTTCAAGCGCGGAGCGGAAAAGGTGACGCGCTGGAAGGCGATCGGCCCGGAGGGCGAGACGATCGTCGAGGTGCCCCTGGCGGCCACCACCTATCCGCCGCACAACTACATCCTGACCCTGCCGCACCCCCTGATCGAAGACGCGCTGATCGAAACGGCGATGGATCGCGACAGCGTGGAGGTCCTGCGGGGATGCCGCGTGACCAAATTGCTCCGGGACGAGCGCGGCACGGCCACGGGTGTTGGCGCAACCATGGGGGGCGAGGAACTCCAGGTCAACGCGAAACTCGTTGCAGGCTGCGACGGCCCCCGCTCGCTGATCCGGCAGCAGGCGGGACTGCGCACGGATATCCACACGTATCCGTACGAGTACCTGATGCTCACCTGCATTCTCGGCCCGGACCAACCCTCCGACCTCAATATCGAGGTGTGGGGTGCCGACGGCTTCTGCGGCTTCTTCCCCATCACCGGCCGCCGGGTGCGGTGCCCGGTGCAGGCCGCGCCCGGCGAGATGGCGAAATGGCGCGAAATCGGCCTGACGAAAGTGCTGGAGGAGTTGAAGGAGCGCTTTCCCTATTTCCGGCAGATGCGGGTCGTGGACAACGAGTTGCACGTCTACAAGATGCTGCGCCATCACGTCGACTCGTATGTCGGCGACGGCGTCCTCATCACCGGGGACGCCGCCCATTGCACGCCCCCCTACTACGGCATCGGCATGACGCTGGCGATGCGCGATAGCTACCATGCGGCGCGGCAGGTTCGAAAGCTGTTCGCCGAGGGCGCTGCCCTCACGGGCGAGGCCCTGAAGCCCTTCGAGCACCTGTGCCGCAACTACAACCAGTTCGTCATCAACGCATCGCAGAACTACGGCAGCGTTGCGGCCGCAAG
>JBKJTM010000266.1:0-8985 GCA_046590805.1 Usitatibacter sp. | reverse complement strand
GTCCATGGCTCTCGAGCGTGATGCGCAAAGGGCTCGTGGTGAGGGTGAGCGCGAGATCGCCCGCGACGACGCGCCATCCTTCTGCGCCGTTCTCCACCTGGAGCTCACCCTCGGGTTGCGCGATCGCGAGCAGGCCGTAGTCCGGAAGCGAGGCGGCACCGATGCGGAGGCGCAGGATCCCCCGGGCGTGGGCGCAGACCTCGAGCGCAATTTCGTCCACGGAGAACCGCGCGGTTCGCGGGTCGGCTCCGAGGAACTGCATCGAACCCAGGCGGCGGAAGCGGCTCTGTACGAAGGATTCCTCGGACAAGGCTAGCCCTTGATTCCGCCGGCGGTGAGGCCGCTCACGACGCGCTCCTGAAAGATGAGGATCACGACCACCACCGGCACGAGTCCGATGACGAGCGCGGCGGAGATGGTGGGCCAGGGAAACGCGAACTCGCCCTGGTACATCTGGATGCCCACGGGAAGCGTGCGGTAGGCGACGGCCGCGTTCATGGAAAGCGACAGCAGGAACTCGTCCCAGGAGTTCACGAAAGCAAGCGTGCCCGCGGTGAAAACGCCCGGAGCGGCGAGCGGAACGACCACTCGCCATAGAGCGCCCAGGCGCGTGCAGCCGTCGATCATCGCGGCGTTCTCGAGGTCGCGCGGGATCTCCTGGAAAAAGCTCACCAGCACCAGCGTGCAGACGGGAAGGCTCAGCACCGTGTACGGCAAGACGAGCGCCCAGTAGCTATTCAGCAGATTCAGGCCGCGCATGATTTCGAAGAGCGGCACCATGAGCGTCACCAGCGGAAACATCGACACAGCAACGATCGCGGTGAGGATGAGGTGGCGGTACTTGAGCCTGAGCCGCGCGATCGCGTACGCGGCAAGCGAGGCGATGAAGAGCGAGAGCAACATCGAGAGCAGGGCCACGATGGCGCTGTTGAGCAGGTAGACGGGCAGCGGCTGGTCGCGGAACGCCGCCACGTAGTTCGCGATCACCGGGTTCTCCGGCCAGTAGGTGATCGGCTTGGCCGTGAGCTCGACTTCGTTCTTGAAGGAGGTCGTGAGGATCCAGAGCGCCGGGAAGAATCCGTTCGCCAGCACGATGGCGGCGGCGAACCAGCGCAGTGCCCGGCCCGACCAGCCCGAAGCCACGGCGTTCACCGTTCGTCTCCGCGGATGTGGCGCAAGTACACCCAGGTCGTCGCCATGGATAGCATGAACATGAAGACCGCGAGCGTCGAGCCATACCCCAGGTCGAGGTAGTCCACGGCGTTCAGCTGAATGTACATCGCGAGCGTCTGGGCCTCCTCGCCCGCTCCCGGCATGCTGAACGGGATGTCGAACGACTGGATGGCGGTGAGCGTGCGGAAGATGAGTGCCACCAGCATCGAAGGCACCAGCAGTGGCATGGTGATCTCGCGAAACTGCGTCCACTTCGAAGCGCCATCGACCTCGGCGGCCTCGTAGAGCGAGGAAGGAATCGTCTGCAGGCCGGCGAGCAGGATGAGCGCCATGAACGAGGAGGTCTTCCAGATGGTGGCGATGCAGATGGCCGCCATGGTGAGGTGCGGCGAATTGAACCAGATCTGCGGCGCGAAGCCCAGGCGCCGCAGGACATCGTTCACGATTCCATACTCGCTGTGGAAGAACCACGCGAAGATCAGGCCCACGAATGCCAGCGGCATCGCCCAGGGCAGCAGCAGCGCGAGCCGGATGGGCCCGCGCGACTTGAACGGCATGTTGGCGAGCAGCGCGAGGGCAAGGCCCGCAACCAGCGCTCCAGGAACCGTGACGACAACGATGACCATCGTGTTGCGCACGGCGCGCCAGAACATCGCATCTGCCAGCACCGTCGCGTAGTTCTCCAGCCCCACGAAGCGGACCGGGATTCCCTGCGAAAGGCGGATGTCCATCACGCTGTTGGCCAGCAGCTTCGCCACGGGCCAGCCGATGATGGCGCTGATGAAGAGCACCGCCGGGGCGAGCAACAGCAAAGCGAGCACCTTGTCCGATGGATCGGCGATCCGATCGCGAAGGGAACGATCGCTCACGGGCGAAGCGCCCTCGCGATCCGCTGCTCGATCTCGTCCAGAGCCTGGGCCGGAGTCTTGACGCCGGCCATCACCGTATTCGTGTTGATGCGCAGCGCGTCGGACACTTGCTTGTATACGGGCGTGACCGGCCGCGCCCGCGCGGTGGCCACCACCGGCAGCGCGTCGCGAAACCACGGCACTGCGGCGAGGACTTCGGGATCGTCGTACACCGCGGCGAAGGCGGGGTGAAACGAGCCCCGCAGCGCGAGCTGCTTGGCGACGTAGGGGCTCGAAAGCCAGCGCACCAACGCCACCGCGGCGGGCTTCTGCCGACTGAAAGCCGAAACCGCCCAGTTCCATCCGCCCATGCAGGAGACCGATTCGCCGCCGGGCATCGCGGGAAGCGTGGTGACCCCAACCCGGCCTGCCACTCTGGTCTCCGCACCCGTCTGGAAGTGGTTCCACGCGTAGCCCCAGGCCACGCCGAAAACCACCTTGCCCGCCTGGAACTCCTTGCGAGTGTCATCGGTGGATACCTCCGATGCGTTTTTCTTGGCCACGCCGTCCTTCACCATCTCGAGCCACATTCCAAGTCCCGACTCCGCCTTGGCGCGATCGAAGGACAGCCGCCCCCCGCGGATGACCTCGCCCCCCAGGCTCCAGTATGGAAGCAGGAAGGTGCAGACGGCGCCTTCTACAGCTTTGCCCTGGAAGCTCAGTCCCTGCAGATCGGCGTTGCCCTCACCCGCCTGGATCTTCTTGGCGATGCGCGCGAGCTCCGGCCACGTGAGCGGGGGCTTCTCGCCATACTTTTCCAGAAGGTCTTTGCGGTAGTAGAGGAAGAGCGAATCCGCGAGCGCCGGAAGCGCGATCACTTTGCCGTCGATCGTGTTGGCGGCGCGGTAGGCAGGCAGGTAGCGCGACATCGTGCTTTCCATCTCGTCGCCGAGATAGGCGTTCAGCGGCTCGGCCCAGCCTGCCGCCGCGAACTGCGCCGGCCGAATGATGTCGATGAGAAAGGCATCGAGGTTGGCGTCGCGCGCCGTGAGCACCATGTTGAGGTACTTCTGGTGCAGGTCCGACGAGGCGCCGCCGACCTCGAGCGAGACTTTGACGCCCGGGTTGACGGCCTCGTACTCCTTGAAGAGCGCCCGCATGATGTCGGGGCGCTGCTGCCCACCCACATACACTTTGAGGTGAGCAGGGTTCTGCGCAGATGCCGCGCAGGCGAGACAGCAGGCAGCGAAGGCGACGAGGCGGGTGGTGAGGCGCATGCCCGGACTAGAGCGACGCCAGGGCATTGCCGCTGTCGCGATCGAAAGCGTGGAATTTCGCCATGTCGATCCAGGCGCGGATATTCTGGTCGGGCGCGAGGTCCGACCTGGGAGGCACGCGCGCAACCAGTTCGCCTCCGGGGCATGCAAGGGTGACAAGCGTCTCAGCGCCCAGCGGCTCGACCACCACCACGCGGGCGTCGAAGGCCTGGTCGTAGTCGCTCGCGCGCTCGAGCCGTACGTCCTCCGGGCGAATGCCGAAGCGGATCGCGGCGCCCGCGATGGTGCGAAGAAACTCGCGGCGGGAGGGCGGCACCGCCAGCGGCGCCGCCTCAGCCGACAGCGCGATGCAGGAAGATCCTTGCGCCTCGACGATGCGCGCGTCGAGGAAGTTCATTGGCGGGGATCCCGTGAAGCCTGCGACGAACACGGAGGCCGGCCGGTTGTAGATCTCATCGGGAGCGCCCACCTGCATGATCCGTCCGCCGGAAAGCACCACGATCCGCTCCGCGAGCGTCATCGCTTCGACCTGGTCGTGCGTCACATAGATGGTGGTGGCCCCGATGCGATGGTGCAGCTTCTTGATTTCGGTGCGCATCTCGGAGCGCAGTTGCGCGTCCAGGTTCGAGAGGGGTTCATCGAAGAGAAACGCCTTGGGCTGGCGCACGATGGCGCGGCCCATGGCCACGCGCTGTCGCTGGCCGCCCGAGAGGGCGCGGGGTTTGCGGTCGAGCAGGTGACCGATCTGAAGAATCGCGGCGGCATCCCCGACACGCCGGTCGATCTCCTGCTGCGCGACTTTCCTCAGCCGTAGTCCGAAAGCGAGGTTCTCGAAGACGCTCTTGTGAGGGTAGAGCGCGTAGTCCTGGAACACCATGGCGATGTCGCGTTCCCGCGGCGGAAGGTCGTTTACGACCCGACCTTCGATGGCGATTGTCCCGCCGCTGACCGTCTCCAGCCCGGCCACCATCCTGAGGAGCGTGGACTTCCCGCAGCCCGAGGGACCCACGAAGACCACGAATTCGCCGCGGCGAATCTCCAGGTCCACGCCGTGCACGACCTGCAGTCCGCCATCGTAGACCTTGACGACTTTGTCGAAGGTGACACCAGAGGTCAATAGGCCCCCGAGCCCAGCGTCTTCGCGAGCGCGGGCTTGAGCGCCGCGAAGAACTGGTTCGCCTGCCGCATCATCATGCCCATGTCGGAGGCGACCGCCACGAAGTGGTAGCCGTAGCCGATGAAGTCTTTCACCATCTCCGGCGTCGGGCCGACCGTGCCGATGGGTTTGCCGATCTTGCGGCAGCGCTCGGCCGCATCCTTGAGAGCAGCTTGGACGGAAGCGTGTCCCACGTTACCGATCACGCCCAGAGCGGAGGAAAGATCCCCGGGCCCCATGAAGACGGCGTCAACGCCGTCCACCGCGGCGATCTCCTCCAGCTGCTCGATTGCCGCGGGGGTCTCGAGCTGGATCATGCGGAAGATGCCGTCGTTCGCGCGCTTTCCGTAGTCGGCGGCGGTCGTATAGCGGCTCGCGCGATGCATGGCGGCGTAGCCGCGGGTGCCGGGAAACGCCTCGCCCGGCGCCGGATAGCGGGTGGAGGCGACGGCCTTGCGCGCCTCCTCGGCGTTCTGCACGAACGGGAACATGAGCGCCTGCGCGCCGATGTCCAGGGCGCGCTTGACCAGCACCGCGTCGTTCCAGGCGAGCCGGATCACCGGCACGGCCCGGGTTCCCGCTATGGCCTGGAGGATGTGGTACGCGTCCTTGAAGTCGATGGGCACGTGCTCCATGTCCACCACCAGCCAGTCGAAGCCGATGCAGCCCATGGCCTCGGCCGTCGAAGGTGTTCCCGACATGAGCCAGGTGCCAAGCGGGACCTGAGGTTGCGATAGGAGGTTCCTGAACGGGTTTTCGAAGGGATCCATGGGCGTCAGTAGATGGGAGGTTCCGGTGTGGGGGCATTGCCCATGAGGAAGTCGAAGTCGCAACCGCGGTCGGCCTGGGTGACGTGCTCGACGTAGAGGCGCGTGAAGCCGCGCTCATAGGGCCGCGCGGGCGGCTTCCACGCTGCGCGGCGTCGGGCGAGCTCGCCGTCTGCCACCTCCACGCAGAGGCTTCGCGCCTCGACATCGAGCGCGATGAAATCGCCCGTTTGCACGAGTGCGAGCGGACCGCCGACGGCCGACTCGGGCGCCACGTGCAACACACATGTGCCGTAGTGCGTGCCGCTCATGCGCGCATCCGAGACGCGGACCATGTCGCGCACGCCGAGCTCCAGAAGTTTCTTCGGGATGGGTAGATTTCCCCATTCAGGCATGCCGGGCGCGCCCACCGGGCCGGCATTGCGAAGGACCAGCACGGTGTCCTCGTCCACCTCCAGCGCCGGGTCGTGGATGCGCGCCGACATCTCGGCGTGCGAGTCGAATACGAGCGCGCGGCCACGGTGGCGCAGGTATTTTGCGCTGGCCGCAGAGGCCTTCACGACGGCGCCGTCGGGGCAGAGGTTGCCGCGCAGCACGGCAAGCGTCCCGCCGGCCGAGACGGGGCGCGATGCGGGACGGATCACCTCGGGATCCTCGTTGCGGGCCGAGACGAGATTGTCGCCCAGCGTGCGGCCGTTCACGGTGAGGGCATCGAGCGCGAGGTGCGGCCGGATCTCCGAGAGCAGGGCGGGCAGGCCCCCGGCGTAGAAGAAGTCCTCCATCAGCTTGTCGCCCGAAGGGAAGAGGTTCGCGAGCACCGGGATGCGGCGCGAGGCCGCGTCGAGGTCATCGAGCGTGAGCTTGATGCCGGCGCGTGCTGCGATTGCAATCGTGTGGATCGCCGCATTGGTGGAACCACCGAGCGCCATGTAGGCGGCGACGCCGTTTGCCACGGAATCGGGCGTGAAGAGTCGTGAGGGCTTGAGGTCCTCCCAGATCATGTCGAGGATACGCGTCCCGCAGGCGTGCGCCATGCGCGGGTGATTCGCGTCCATAGCCGGGATGCTCGAGGCGCCGGGAAGCGTGAAACCCATCGCTTCGGCGATGGAGGTCATGGTGCTCGCCGTGCCCATGGTGTTGCAAGTGCCCGGGGAGCGGGTCATCTTCGCCTCGAGGCAAATCCACTCTTCGCGGCCGATGTTGCCGGCGACAAACTCGTCGAAAAACTTGCGGGTGTGCGTGCCCGCGCCGACGGCCTCGCCGCGGTAGCGGTCGTTGAGCATCGGCCCGGCGGGACAATAGATCGCCGGGATGTCCATGCTGATCGCGCCCATGAGCAGCCCCGGCGTCGTCTTGTCGCATCCTCCCAGCAGCACCGCGCCATCGACCGGGAGCGAGCGCAACAGCTCTTCGGCCTCCATCGCCAGGAAATTGCGATAGAGCATGGTGGTGGGCTTCACCATGACCTCACCAAGCGACAAGGCCGGCAGCTCCACCGGAAAACCGCCAGCCTGCATTATGCCGTCGCGGACGGAACCCGCGCGCTCGCGAAGGTGCGCGTGGCAGGGCGACAGGTCGCTCCAGGTGTTGATGATGGCGATGACCGGGCGGCCGAGGAACTCCTCGCGCGCGAGGCCGCGCTGCTGCAGGCGCTGGCGATGGGAGAAGGACCGCATGCCGTCGCCCGCGAGCCATCGCTGGCTGCGGAGCGATTCGAGCGTGCGGCGTTCGGGCTTCGGCAAGGCCGGCAATCCTGGATCGGTTGGGTGGCCGCAGAAGAGGGCGGGCGCCGCGGTCAGTCCAGCCTGTCCGCGGCGCTCGCTGTCACCGCCGGCTCAGAACTCGTACTTGGCGTTGATGCCGAAGTAGCGCTCGCCATCGCGAGGCACAACCCGCTGGGTGTTGGCGCCGGGCAGCAGCTGCGCGGAGTAATGATCGTCCCGGAGGTTCTTGCCGATCAGCGCGACCCTCCAGCCCTTTGCCGCGTTCGCGAGCGCGATGGACCCGTTCACGATGCTGTAGCGCGGCTGGATGGTGTTCGCCGACGTCGACAGGTCGTATTGCGTCTCCGATTGCCAGGTGTAGTCCGCGCCGAATTCGAGCCGCATGCCGCTCGTCACCGGCATCCAGTAGTTCATGCGGATCGCGCCCTTCCAATCCGGCGCGAAGGGCAGGGGCCGGCCATCCAGACTCGGGCAGGGCGCACCCGCCGGGCAGTTGAAACGGTCCACGCGCGCCCGGGTGTTGGCGACCGCCGCCGAAAGCGTGAGCTGCCTGGAGAGTTTGGCGTCGAGGTCGATCTCCACGCCCTTCGTGGAGACGTCGCCCGCGTTGATGAACCGCGTGACCACCGTGCCCGCCACCAGGTCCGGATAGTTGGCCTGGTATCCCTGGTACTTCGTGTCGAAGACGGCCACGTTCACCCGCAAACGCTTATCCAGGAGCGTGGACTTGAACCCCACCTCCCAGCCCTTGGACTTCTCGGGCTCGAGCGCGAGGTCGGCCGTGACGCCCATGTTGAAAAAGGCGTTATAGGCCGGGCCCTTGTAGCCGCGCGAGTAGGTCGCATAGGCCATCAGGTCCTTGGCGAATTCGTACTGGGGACCGACGCGCCCGGAAACCCCGCTCTGGTTCGTGGAGCCCGTGGTATACGGCCTGGACGGGTTCACGCCAGGAATCGCGGCAGCGGCCGTGGAGGCCCTCGAGTGGTAGTAGGAAAGGTCATCCCTGGTGTAGCGCAGCCCGAAGATGCCGCGCAAAGCGCTGCTGAAGTTCCAGTTGCTCTCGCCGAAGAGCGACGTGCTCTTGCTTTCGACGCCGTAGGTCGCCACCCCGTTGTCGTTCCGGAGGGTGAGGCAAGGGGTGAGGCCGTTTGCCAGCGTAGTTCCCGTGGTGGCGCAGCGCGTGACATCGCGCTGGTAGATCTCGTCGGTCTTCGCGTTCATGTAGAAGAGGCCGGCTACGTAGTCGACGAAGCGCCCCTTCGCGGACGCGAGGCGCACCTCCTGCGTGAAGGTCTTGGATGCGAGCTGGCCGCGGTCTGCCTGACCCGGGACCTGGCTCCAGACTCCCGGGGTGCCGTCCAGGTCCTGGTACTGGACGTTTTCCCACTTGCGGTAGGCCGTGATGCCGGTGATGGTGTTGCCTGCCACCTTCCAGTCGAACTGACCCGAGAGCCCGTAGTTCTTGTCGTCCACGCGCTCTTTCACGTCGGTGGAGACGTCGGTGTTGTTGATCCCGGGCACCACCGGCGCCACAGCGGCGGTGATGGCGGCGTTCGCCCGAAGCCAGGGACCCTTCACGCCCGTGTCGTCGGATTTCGCATAGTCGCCGATGAAAAGGAGAGTGAGGTCCTTGTTTGGGGACATTTCGAGCTTGCCACGGACGCCCTTGCGATCGTAGCCGTTCACGTCCTCGCCGAGGAAGACGTTGCGCACGTTGCCGTCGTATTTCCCTACGAAGGCGGAGACCGATCCCAGGGTGCCGGCCGAAATTTCACCGGAAGCTCCGGCCCGCAGCCGCCGCTCATTGCCGCCGTAGAAAGAGGCGTCGACGTAGCGCTCCCTCTCGGACGTGAGCCGCTTGGTCACGATGTTGAGCACGCCGGCCGAAGCGTTCTTGCCGAAGAGCGTGCCCTGGGGTCCGCGAAGGATTTCGATGCGATCGAGATCCATGAGGTCCAGGGTGGCCGCGCCCGGGCGGCTGAAGACCACGCCGTCGATCACGGTCGACACCGTGGGCTCCACGCCCGGGGAAGTCGAGAT
>JBKJTM010000218.1:0-3945 GCA_046590805.1 Usitatibacter sp. | reverse complement strand
ATCACCTTCAATCCTGAGCGAGACCCCATGAACATCGCCCCCTGCATCCTGCAACGAGCCGCCGCGCTTTGCCTCTTGGGCCTGCTGACTACCGTGGGGATGGCGGCAGGGCCCGTCTACCCGGATGTCGCGCGCGCGCGCGCCCACGTCACCTCGGCGCTGGCCGAGGCGGCCCGGAGCAACAAGCGCGTGCTGGTGGACTTCGGCGGCAACTGGTGCGGGGACTGCAAGGTGCTCGACATCAACCTGCGCAAGCCCGAGAACGTCGCGTTGCTGGAGAAGCACTACGTGCTGGTGCACGTGAACGTGGGCGACAGGGGCATCGACCACAATCTCGACATCGGCGAGCGCTACGGCATCCCGCTGAAGAAGGGTGTGTCGGCACTCGCGGTGCTGGAAAGCGACGGCCGCGTCGTCTACAGCCAGAAGAATGGCGAGTTCGAGTCGATGCGCAAGATCGACCCGAAGTCGGTGCAGGACTTCCTCGAGCGCTGGAAGGCGCCGCGCCCCTGACCCGCTAGCGCACCTGCCGCAGCGAGGCCACGCCGCCGCGGAGCGTCGGATAGCGCCCCGGCTCCAGCGTGCGGCAACGGCCGCGGTATCCCGGCTCGGGGCAGAATTGCCACGCGCCTTCGTGGATCACGAGGCTCGAGGTCTGGTCGGTGAAGTCGTCCAGCGTCGGCTGGTCGCGCTCCACCCTCAACGGCCGGCCGCGATACTCAGTGCGGGGGAAGAGGTCGAGGGAACCGCGGGCGAAGCGCACGCGCTCACGCGGCTCACGGCGAGTCTCCTCGCGGCGAAGCTCCTCGCGACGCAGTTCCTCGCGACGTAGTTCCTCGCGGCGAAGCTCCTCACGGCGAGCGTCCTCGCGGCGAAGCTCCTCGCGGCGAAGCTCCTCGCGACGCAGCTCGTCGCGCCGGATGTCCTCACGACGGATGTCCTCCCGGCGAATATCCTCGCGAAGGACCGGCGCCGGCGGCGCCGCGGCCTGGCTGCGCCGCTCCTCGGCCAGCTTCACCCCCAGCGGGCGAATCGAGCCGATGCGGCCGCGGATCGGCGCATTCAAGGTGGGATACCGTCCCGGCGCCAAAATCACGCATTCGCCGCGGTAGTTGGCCTCGGTGCAGACCTCCCAGCGGTCGTTGACCACCAGGCTCGCGGCCTGCTCGTGGAAGCTGCCCAGCCCGGCCACGTCGGGCGTCTCGCCGCGCAACTGGATCTCGGCGCCGCCGAAATTGGGCGTGGTGAAGATCTGGAAATCGGCCGCGAGCGCCGGAAAGGCCGCCAGTGCGAAGAATGCGGCGGTGACAAGGGACTTCATCGGGGTACGGGTCATTGGAGTGCCTCCTGACCCGCTTGGACGCTCCCGGAGGCGCGACGTTCGGCCCTAGCCGCGATTCCTGCCCTGCTGCCAGAGGACGTCGGGGCGGCCCGCGGCCTTGTTGAGCACGCGTGCGAGGACGAATAGCAGGTCGGAGAGGCGGTTCAGGTACTTTCGCGCGCCATCGCCGCCCGGCTCGGCCTTGCCCAACGCCACCACCACGCGTTCCGCCGCGCGGCACGCGGTGCGCGCGATGTGCGCATCGGCCGCGGCGAGCGAGCCGCCGGGCAGGATGAATTCCTTGAGGCCCGGGAGGTCGGCATTGAAGCCGTCGAGCTCACGCTCGAGCCGCGCGAGGTGCGCATCTTCGATCTTGGTCACGCCCGGCAGGCAAAGCTCGGCGCCAAGCTCGAAGAGATCGTGCTGGACGTTCTCCAGGCACGCCCGCACCGGTTCCGGCATGCCGCCCTGCGCGAGGACGCGGCCGATATGCGAGTTGAGCGCGTCGACTGCGCCGATCGCCTCGATGCGCCGGCTGTCCTTGGGAAGGCGCGAGCCGTCGCCCAGGCCGGTGGTGCCGTCGTCGCCGGTGCGCGTGTAGATCTTCGTGAGCCGCTTACCCATGGACGGATGTTCTCACGGTTGGCCAGCTCGCGACGATCGCGTGCAGCCGATCGAGCCCGTCGGTGAGCGCCGCGGGACCCGGCTGCAGGATGAGGGGCGACTTCACCTCGTGAAGCTCGCCGTTGCGCACCGCGGGAACCGCCTCCCATCCGGGACGCGCCGCGACGCGCTCGGGACGGAATTTCTTTCCGCACCACGAGCCGATGATGATGTCGGGCGCGCGGCGGACCACCTCCAGGGGGTCCTCGAGGATGCGGCCGCGGGCGAGCGACGAGGCCGCACGCTCGGGAAAGATGTCGTCGCCGCCGGCGATGCCGATCAGCTCGCTCACCCACGCGATGCAGCTTATCTGCGGCTCGTCCCACTCCTCGAAATAGACTCGCGGCCGGCGCGGCAGGCGCGCGGCTGCCTCGCGGACGGATTCGACGCGCGATTCGAGATCGGTGGCGAAACGCTCGGCCCTGTCCGTGGCCCCGACCATGGCGCCGAGGCGGCGGACGTAGGAAAGGATGCCGGCGACGCTGCGATGATTGGCGATCCAGACTTCCACCCCGCGCTTGATGAGCGCCTGCGCGATGTCGGCCTGGATGTCGGAGAAGCCGATCACCAGGTCGGGAGCGAGGCGCGTGATCTCGTACACCCTGGCGCTGGTGAACGCGGAGACCTTGGGCTTTTCCTTGCGCGCGCGCGGGGGGCGGACGGTGAACCCCGAGATGCCGACGATGCGGTGGTCCTCACCCAGCGCGTAGAGGACTTCGGTCGGCTCTTCGGTGAGGCAGACGATTCGGGACGGACCCTGGGGACGGACCCTGGTTTGCGCTGTTGCCTGGTTCAGGGTCCGTCCCCGGTCTTGTTTGGGGTCCGTCCCGGGTCCTTCACATGTTTCGCCGATACTGCCCCCCCACACCGAACAACGCATGGGTGATCTGCCCGAGCGAGCAGACGCGCACCGCATCCATGAGCACCTCGAAGACATTGGCATCGGCGATCACCGCCGCGCGCAGGCGCTCGAGCATCGCCGGTGCCTCGGCCTTGTGGCGCGCCTGAAAGTCCGCGAGGCGCTTCAACTGCCCCTGCTTCTCCTCTTCGGAGGAGCGCGCGAGCTCCACCTTCTGCGCGACCGCCTCGCCATGGGGATTGCGGAAGGTGTTCACGCCGACGATCGGATAGGAGCCATCGTGCTTCTGGTGCTCGTAGGTGAGGCTCTCCTCCTGGATCTTGCCGCGCTGGTAGCCCGTCTCCATCGCGCCCAGCACGCCGCCGCGGCTCGCGATCGCCTCGAACTCCTTCAGCACCGCCTCTTCCACCAGGTCGGTCAGCTCATCGATCACGAACGAGCCCTGGTTGGGGTTCTCGTTTTTCGCCAGGCCCCATTCCCGGTTGATGATCAGCTGGATCGCCATCGCGCGGCGCACCGATTCCTCGGTGGGCGTGGTGATCGCCTCGTCGTAGGCGTTGGTATGGAGACTATTGGCGTTGTCGTAGATCGCGGTCAGCGCCTGCAGCGTGGTGCGGATGTCGTTGAACGCGATCTCCTGCGCGTGCAGGCTGCGCCCGGAAGTCTGCGCGTGGTACTTGAGCTTCTGGCTGCGCTCGTTGGCGCCGTAGAGGCTGCGCATCGCCACCGCCCAGATGCGCCGCGCGACGCGCCCCATCACCGTGTACTCGGGGTCCATGCCTGAGGAGAAGAAGAACGACAGGTTCTGCGCGAAGTCGTCGATCTTCATGCCGCGCGCGAGGTAGGCCTCGACGAAGGTGAAGCCGTTGGCGAGGGTGAAGGCGAGCTGGCTGATGGGGTTCGCCCCCGCCTCCGCGATGTGATAGCCGGAGATCGACACCGAGTAGAAGTTCTCGATGTGGTGACTGACGAAGTATTCCTGGATGTCGCCCATCATCTTCAACGCGAATTCGGTGGAGAAGATGCAGGTGTTCTGGCCCTGGTCTTCCTTGAGGATGTCGGCCTGCACCGTGCCGCGCACCGCCGCCAGCGTGCGTGCGCG
>JBKJTM010000543.1:0-8346 GCA_046590805.1 Usitatibacter sp. | reverse complement strand
AAACCCCGAAGCTGAGAGTCGACCCAGAGGGCCCGGAAGGCGAACTCTTCTGTAGGTGGTACCGAGGCCAGATTCACACTTGGGCGGCGATTTCCCTCTGTAGATAGGGACACGATTGAATTAAGAGGGGATCAATCGCGGCGAAGGATTCTCGCCAACACTCGGATTAGCTGCCGAGTGCCGCCCTCATCGCCGTTCCTTGCGACCTTTGCCTTTCACTCTGGTGACTTCGGGCCCCCCTCTGAGCCCCACACGCTTATCGGAGGACCGTGTCTGCTTGCCGCAATATCGAGTCGGGAATATTGATCCCCAGCTTCGCGGCGGTCTTTACGTTCACGACAAGATAGAACTTTGTCGGCTCTTCAACCGGCAAATCCTTCGGCGACGTACCTTTCGCGATGCGGTCAATGAAGTAGGCGGCCCGCGTAAAGGCATCATTGAGCGTTGCTCCGTAAGAGATGAGGCCCCCCGCCTCGGCAAACTCCGGGAACCCGTTGATAGCAGGCAAGCGATGGGCTATCGCGAGGTCCGCAAGGCGTTGACGATGAAAGTTTGTAAAAGAACTTACCGACACATACAACGCACGCACATCCTGCTGGACGATGGCCGCGAATACAGCGGGAAAATTGTCCGGCGATTGGACGGGAAAGCGAATTACTTGAATGCCGAGGGCCCGTCCCGCTTTTTCGGCGCCCTCCATTTCCATGTCAACGTTGTCGTCCGAGGAGTACAACAGCGCCACTCGCTTCAACGTCGGGACCATGGAGCTGAGATAGCCGAATCGCTTGCCAACGAGGATCGACGAGACACACGTTACCCCGGTTGCATTTCCACCCGGCTGTGCAAGGCTGCCCACTAGCTTCTCCAAAGGATCGCACGCGACCACGACTATGGGCAGCTTCTTCTTTGCCCGCTTTGCCGCAAGTAATGCCGGCTCGTTGGCCGCCAAGATGAGGTCCAGGTTCTTTTCCGCCAATTCGTCTGCGAGTGCAGGCAAACGGCCAAAATCACCTGACGCAAACCGCGTTTCTATCGCAAGGTTCCGCCCTTCAACGTATCCGAGGGCGCGCAGGGCTTCCCGTAGCGTATCGACGTAACGGGTGCTTGTCGTCGGACTGCCACCAAGCAACACGCCAATGCGCAGATCACTGTTGCTCTTGACCGTGGGCTGTGCAAAAGCAATGTAGGCAAATGGTCCAAGGCAGCAAAACAGCGCAAGTCTTGCAATATTCGAGATCATTCGGCACTCCCGTGAACGACTCTGAACTCATACTGGCACAATTGCTTGGATCAATATTCTCGTGATCACGAATCGTGACCGGTGCAGGCAGTGGACCCAGCATGGTTTGCCGATCTAACTCATTCACTAGCCCGCGCATCGTTTCGTTGGAAGTGCCCACGTCGCGGGCTTGCTCCATATCCCCGCCCGGCCGCAGCTCGGCCTCCACGGAATCATGGAAGGCGATCCAGGCGGCCTTAGCACTGTTACAGGACGAAATCGGATCACCCCGGAAGGGACTTTGGTACCCGAGGCCGGAGTCGAACCGGCATGGCCGTGAGGCCGGGGGATTTTCATCCCACTTCGGCTTTCGCCGCCGGCGCGAGCGCCGTTCGTGGTCTGGAGCACGCCTTCACCTTAGCCTTGCGGCCTTAGGTGCCCGCCGTCTGCTCTCTACACCTTGTCGGGATCGCTCCGGACCTTGGCTCGGCGTTGGCGCGGCACGAGGCCAGGGCTTTCACCGAATTTGACGGGCTTCACCCCGTGGATTTCTCCGCGGGGGCTCAACTTTTCAAGTCCCATGTGTCTACCAATTCCACCACTCGGGCAGCGGCTCATATTATCCCGCCCGCGCACAAATCCGCACGATCGCGTCCGAAATCACTTATCCCTCGAGCCGAAGACTCTGGCGACCGCAGCATCGCCCGCGTGGAGGATGAGCCCTGCAGCACAACCTTCAACCTCCAGGGAGCAAACCATGAAATCGATCATCACTTTGGCATCCTTCCTCTTCGTCGCCACCATCGCCACCGGTTGCGCGACGGCGGACCTCAACAGCGAGGGCGGTTCCAGCACGTCGCACTACGGCGAGAGCGACATCGTCAAGCAGCTCGCCGACAGCTCCGCCGGGAAGTAGCGCTCAGTCGCGGATGTCCTGCAGCAGCCACTCGGTCGGGATCTCCCGGCCGAGTCCCGCGGCGCGCGCCTTCTCGTAGACCTTCCCGGCCACGGCGAAGAACTGCGCGCCCTGCAGGTTGCCGCGCTCCGACCAGGTGATCTGTTCGTTCGAGGTCCGGCGCGGAGGGCGGCCTTCGATGAGATCGGCGAGATACACCTGCTCCATGGTGAGGAGCTTGCGCACGTCTTCGTTGCTGATGATGAGCGTCATGCGGGAGTGTCCCGGGTGCGACAATGGGCTCCCATTCCATGAGCTAGCGGGCGATGGCCGTGTCGCACCCGTTCTTTTCGCATCACCGCCAGGGCTTCGTGCGCGTCGCTGCGTGCACGCCGCGCATCCACGTGGGCGACCCCAGGGCGAACGCGAAGGAGACGCTCGCCCTGATGCGCGACGGCGAGAACCGCAACGTGGACCTCATGGTCTTCCCCGAACTCGGCCTGTCGGCGTATGCGATCGACGACCTGCTGCTCCAGGAGGCGCTCCTCGATGGCGTGGAGGCGGCGCTCGCGAGCCTGGTAGAAGCATCACGCGGGTTGCGCCCCGTGTTCGTCGTGGGAGCGCCGGTGCGGCGCAACCAGCGCCTCTACAACTGCGCGATTGCGTTCGCGCGCGGCCGCATCCTCGGCATCGTGCCGAAGTCTTTCCTGCCGAACTATCGCGAGTACTACGAGAATCGCTGGTTCTCCCCCGGCGCGGGCGTGGTCGGCCTGGAGACCATGCTTTCGGGCCATCGCGCGCCCTTCGGCACCGACCTCCTCTTCTCCGCGTCGGACCTCGGCGATTTCATCTTCCACCTCGAGATCTGCGAGGACTTCTGGACCGCGACACCGCCTTCAACACGCGGCGCGCTCGCCGGCGGCCTGATCCTCTGCAACCTATCGGCCTCCAACGTCGTGATCGGCAAGGCCGAGGACCGCGCGCTCCTATGCGCGTCCCAATCCGTGCGCTGCCACGCGGCCTACGTCTACTCTGCCTCCGGCCCCGGCGAGAGCACCACCGACCTCGCCTGGGACGGCCAGGCGACGATCCACGAGATGGGCGCCCTCCTCGCCCGCACCGACCGATTCCCCAAGGAGGGCCAGATGGCGGTCGCGGACGTGGACGTGGAGCGCCTGCGCCAGGAGCGCATGCGCACCGTGACCTTCAATGCGGCGGCGGAGGCCGCGGGCCACCCGGAGAAATCCTTCCGCACCGTGTCCTTCGAGCACTCGCCGTCGTTCGCCGATTTCGGCCTCGAGCGCCGCATCGACCGCTTCCCGTTCGTCCCCGACGATCCGCTGCGCCTCGACCTCGACTGCTACGAGGCCTTCAACATCCAGGTGCAGGGCCTCACCAAGCGCCTGCAGGTGACCAACGGCGAGCGGATCGTGATCGGCGTCTCCGGCGGGCTCGACTCCACCCACGCGCTGCTGGTCGCCGCCAAGACCTTCGATGCGATGGACCTGCCGCGCGCCAACATCCTCGGCTTCACCATGCCGGGGTTCGCGACCTCCGAGGGCACGAAGTCCAACGCGTGGAAGCTGATGAAGGCGCTCGGCGTCACCGGCGAGGAGATCGACATCAGGCCGGTGGCGATGAAGATGCTCGAGGACCTGAAGCATCCCTACGCGCGTGGCGAGCCGGTGTACGACGTGACCTTCGAGAACGTGCAGGCGGGCCTGCGGACCGACTATCTCTTCCGCCTCGCCAACCAGAGGAAGGCGTTCGTGCTCGGCACCGGCGACCTCTCGGAGCTCGCCCTCGGCTGGTGCACCTACGGCGTCGGCGACCACATGAGCCACTACAACGTGAATGGCTCGGTGTCGAAGACCCTCATCCAGTACCTGGTGCGCTGGGTGATGAAGTCGGGGCAGTTGGACGCGGGCGCCTCGGAGACGCTGCGTTCCGTCCTCGATACGGTGATCTCGCCCGAGCTGGTGCCCGCCGCGGCCGGAGCGCTGCAGAGCACGGAGTCGAAGATCGGGCCCTACGAGCTGCAGGATTTCCACCTTTATTACATCGCGCGCTTCGGCTTGCGGCCCTCCAAGGTCGCGTTCCTCGCCTGGCATGCGTGGCAGAACGCGCAGCGCGGCGAGTGGCCGCCGGCTTTCCCCGAGGAAGCGAAGCGCGCCTACGAGCTCGCCACCATCAAGAAGTGGCTCGAGGTGTTCCTGTTCCGCTTCTTCGAAATCAGCCAGTTCAAGCGCTCGGCGCTGCCCAACTCGCCCAAGGTCGTGGCGGGCGGGAGCCTCTCGCCGCGCGGGGACTGGCGGGCGCCCTCCGACGGCAACGCGCGCGTGTGGCTGGAGGAGCTGGAGAAGAACGTACCCGGCTGACGCGATCGGACGTCAATGGTTACCGCGAGGTGCCCCAAGCATCTCCCGCGTGGCGGGCGTAACATCCGGCAGATAACCGGAGGGAGGCCCCATGAAAAGAAGGACGATCGCGATCGCGCCGGCCCTGCTCCTCGTCGGCGCCATGTCTTGCAGTGTGGCGCTCGCACAAGCGCCCAAGCCGCAGGCTCTGGAAACCAGCATCGACGGCGTGACCGCCGAGATCACCGAGGCGCTGCGCAAGGAAGGTGTGCTCACGGTGAAGATGCGACTGCGCAACACCGGTTCTTCGGCGACGAAGGTGAAGCTCGCCGCGGACTATCGAGACATCGACGGCTACTACGCGGTGGCCGGCAGCACCAAGTTCCTGGTGCTGAAGGATTCGAATAGCATTCCGGTGATGGTCCAACTAAACAACTTCGGCGGGCTCCATCCGGAGATCAAGCCAGGCGGATCCTTCCTCTTCTGGGCCAAGTATCCGGCGCCGCCGGCGGAAGCGCGCAAGTTCACCTTCTACACTCCGATCATGCCGCCGGTCGAGGACATCCCGATCACCGAAGCGAAATGAACGCCGGGGCCATGGGCCCGCGCGCAAGAACGCTCTTGCTGGCCGTGCTCCTCGCCCTCGGAAATGCCGCGGCGCAGGCGCCTGAGGCCGATGCCGATTCAGCCCAGATGCACGCCAAGGCCGTCGAGGCCCTTGCGCGCGCCCAACGTCTCGCCATCCAGGGCGAGCCACGCGTGCTCAAGGGGGAGACGCGCGCGATCGTCGGAGTGAGCCGGGACGTGGCGGGAAAGGGCGTGGACATCTCCGGGCTCCTGCGCGACCTGAACGCGGAGGTGCGCGGGAAGGAGACTCGCATCGCGCTTTCGGCGGACGTGCTGTTCGATTTCGACAAGGCGGAGCTGCGTCCCGAGGCAAGGCCGGCGCTCGAGAAGCTCGTCACGGTGCTCAAGTCTTACCCCTCCGCGAAGACGAAGGCCACGATCGAAGGCCATACCGACAGCAAGGGCGACGAGAAGTACAACCA
Source organism: Usitatibacter sp. (assembly GCA_046590805.1). Classification (GTDB taxonomy): domain Bacteria; phylum Pseudomonadota; class Gammaproteobacteria; order Burkholderiales; family Usitatibacteraceae; genus Usitatibacter. Next base: position 2,826 of record JBKJTM010000543.1, on the reverse strand, counting down.
GCAGCTCTCCGAGCGCCGCGCCGAGTCGGTCAGGCGCTGGCTCGCCGACAATGGCGCGGCGATGCCGATGACGACGAGGGGGTTGGGCAAGAAAAAGCCGGTCATGCCCAATGCGAAACCCGACGGAAGCGACGATCCCGGCGGGCGGCAGAAGAATCGCCGCGTGGAAATCGTCGTCACGCAAAGCTGAGGAGGGCCCCATGAAACGCGCGCTTTTCATCGCTTGCGGATTGGCTTTCGGCACGGGTCTTTGCGCCGCGCAGGGCACGTCCACGCCGGGCGGCTATTGGGAAGGCACGTCGCGCAACCACGAGATCCCGATGAAGGACCCCGTGCGCACACTCACGCGCACGGTCGACGCGGACTTCTGGTTCACGGTGAGATGGGACACGCGGCGCAACATGGGCTCACTCACCGGCGAGGCGGACGCGAAGTACGCTTCGGAGCTCAAGCTGGAAAACCTGCCCAAGGTCACCGTTCCTGTGCCCGGCGGCACGGTCAAATTCGAGCCCAGCGTGGGAGGCAAGCTCGGCGACGACAATCGCCGTCGCTTTCCGATCATCGGCGTGCTGCGCGTCGATCCCGCGAGCGGCGCCGGCACGCTCTTCCTGCAGAAGGTGAATGCGCCCGCCGGCACCCGCAGCCAGCAGCTTGACCGCGAGGCCGGCGGCAGCGCCGGCTTCGACACGCCGATGGAGTTCGTGCTGCGTGGCGATCCTGGCGTTAGCGGGGCGATGGGCGGGATGGGCGGCAGCGGCGTGAGCGTCTCCAATAGCGGCACGGTGAGCGCGGACTCGGGCATGGGACAGAGCGCAAGCGCGAACCTCGGCAAGGGCGTCGCGGTCACGGTCGTGAAGATCCCGATGGCCCCTTTCAGCCCGTTCACCTCGCAGCCTGGAGTCGTTTCGAAGCGCACGGGCGGTCCGTACACGGCGCTCTTCGAGGAACGAAGCGACAAGTACACGACGCAATGGACGGCGAAGCAGGTGCGCGGGGAGCGCGAGGCCGCCGCGCTTACGCCGCACGCACAGCGTCAGCTCGACGAACTCATGCGGCGGGTCGAACGCCTCGAGCAGGGCCGGCGCTGACTCTCACCCGCCACGTGGGCTTCGCTCCTGGAGCGCGCCCAGGTCGGGCACCATCCCCAACCCCGGTTCCCCGTTGAGAGTGGCACGGCCCTCGCGGACGGTGCCGAGCGGGCCACAGGTCGCCGTCCGCAGCGCATTGGGATTCGCGTCGATCTCGAGGAGGCCGCCACCGCCCGCCGCGGCGAGCAGATGCGCGGACGCGAGGAGCCCCACACCGCCACCAAGGAAGTGGGGACAGAACCGCAGGCCCGCCGAACGGATGCGGCGTGCGACGGGAAGGCACCCCGAGAAGCCCCCCCACTTCGCCATGTCGGGCTGGACCACGCCGAAGGCGCACGAAGCGATCACGGCGTCGAACTGCGCATCGCCGGCCATGTTCTCGCCGCCCGCTAGCTTGATACTCGACGCCGCAGCCAGCTCGCGCCACCGGTCGAGGGGCGTGTCGGCGCGCATCGGTTCCTCCAGCCAGTCGAGCGCGAAGGGCTCGATGCGGGGCAGCATCGCGCAAGCCTCGTCGTAGCTCCAGCCCTGGTTCGCATCCACCATGAGACGCGCCGTGGCGCCCAGCGTGTCGCGCAGCGCGCGCAGGTTGGCCACGTCACGCTCGGCCCCGAACCCCACCTTCAGCTTGAATGCCGTGAAGCCTTCCGCCCGCTTCGCCGCCGCGAGCGTCTCTGGGCTATCGGGGTTGAGCCCGCTCGCATACACCCCGACTTCGGGATCGCTGCCGCCGAGGAGTCTCCACAGGGGTTTTCCGGCGCGGCGTGCCGCAAGGTCCCAGAGCGCGATGTCGATGCCCGCGATGCATTGCGCGATCGGCCCGTGCTCGCCCGCCTGGATCGCCAGCACCACCGTCCTCGCGGTGAGCTCGGCGAAAAGCGCCGCAGGGTCGGACGGATCGCGTCCCACGAGCATCGGCGCGAATACCGACTCGACCAGACGTGCGCGATGCTCGGCCCCGACCGCGGGGAAGTTGCACCAGATTTCGCCCCAGCCCACGAGGCCATCGCTGGCTTCGACCTCGACCAGCACCATCGGACGGTCGTGCATCACGCCGAACGACGTGCGCACCGGAGTTTCCACGGGCCACCGGAAAACGTGAGCCGTCACGCGCGCCACGTCGAACTCGCGCATCAATGCCTCGTAGGGTTTATTCATAGTACCTTTGGCCCCGTGAAGCACGCAATCCTGATCCTCGCGCCGTGGGGCGCGATCGTCGCCGTCTGGTACGCGATCCACTACAGCGGCCTGGTGAACCCCGCCCTCATCCCCACGCCGCATGCGGTCGCCGCGCGCTTCTCCGAGCTCGCCCGCGATCGCCTGCCGATGGATATCTGGATGTCCACGCAGCGCGTGTTCCTCGGCGTTTCGCTCGGCATCGTGGCCGCCGTCCCGGTGGGCTTCGTGCTCGGCTGGTACAAGCTGGTGCGCACCTTCATCGAGCCGCTGGTGAATTTTTTCCGGGCACTGCCGCCGATCGCGCTCATCCCGCTGGTAATCGTCTACTTCGGCGTCGACGAGACCGCCAAGATCGTGATCCTCTTCTACGCGTCGTTCTTCGCCGGCGTGATCGTGATGTACGAGGGCATCGCGCAGATCAGCCCGATCTACGTGCGGGTGGCGCGCACCCTCGGGGCGACCGACGGCGAGATCTTCCGCAAGGTGATCGTGCCACTCACGGTGCCGCACATGCTCACGGCGCTGCGTGTGGCGCTCGGCGTAGCCTGGGCCACGCTCG
>JBKJTM010000098.1:0-13377 GCA_046590805.1 Usitatibacter sp. | reverse complement strand
ATCACCGTGAGCGCCTGGGCGATCAGCAGGAACGGCAGCGCGAGCCCGATCGCGCCCACGAAGAGGAGCGCGCGCCAGTGCTTGCGCCAGCCCACCGCGCCGCCGGTCGCATACAGGAATGCCGCCAGCGCGACGCCTGCGATCAGCACGCGCAGCTCGATCAGCAGCAGCGGGCCCAGGTGCGGCACCGCGTAGCGCATGAACAGGTACGACGCGCCCCACATCGCCGCGAGCGCGGTGAGGCGCGCGAGGTCCTGCGGCCTCAAGCGGCCTCGGCGGGAAGCGCGCCCTCGATCTCGAGGAGCCGCGTCTTGCGGTCGAGGCCGCCGGCGTAGCCGGTGAGGCTGCCGCTGCTGCCGACGACCCGATGGCAAGGGACCACGATGGACAGCGGGTTGCGCCCGGTGGCGGTGCCCGCGGCGCGCGCCGAGCCCGCGGCCCCGGCCCGCCGCGCGAGCTCCGCGTAGCTGATCGTCTCACCATGAGGAATGGCCGCGATCTCGCGCCACACGCGTTTCTGGAAGGGTGTGCCCTGCGGAGCGATCGGCAGGTCGAAGCACTGGCGCTTGCCCGCGAAGAAATCCGCGAGCTGGCGGGCGCACTCGGCGAGCGGCTCCGCGCGAGGGTCCTCGATCCATTGCGACGAGACCTCCGGCGCGTGGCGGCCGCCTTCGTAATGGAGGCCGGTGAGCGCGCCGCCGACGGCGGTCGCGAAGAGCGTGCCCAGCGGCGTGAAAATGCGGCGATAGCGGATCATGGCGACGGCCTTTCGAGTGATTTCCAGAGATGCAGCACGGCGTAGGAACGCCACGGGCGCCAGGCTTCGGCGCGCGCGAGGGCCTTCGTCCCTGAGCGCTCCCCCATCGCCTTGAGGATGGCGACGTCGGGATGCGGGAACGCGTCGGGCCAGCCGAGCGCGCGCATGGCGATGTATTGCGCGGTCCAGGGGCCGATACCCGCAATTGCCTGGAGGGAGGCGAGCGTGGCTTCCACGGGCGCGGTGGGATCGAGCGAGAGCCGTCCCGCATCCACTTCGCGGGCCAGCACCACGATCGCGCGCGCGCGGGTGGCGACGATGCCGAGGCGCGAGATCTCCGCGGGCGCCGCGGTCGCCAGGCGTGAAGGGCGCGGAAAGAGCGAGGTGAGGCCTTCGCGCTGCGTCTCGATGGGTTCGCCGAACTCGGTGACGAGCCGCGATGCCAATGTCGCCGCGCCCTTGACGGTGACCTGCTGGCCGAGGATCGCGCGCACCGCCACCTCGAATCCGTCCGCGGCGCCCGGCAGGCGCATTCCCGGATGCGCGGCTGCGAGGCTGCCGAGCGCGGCGGCAACTTCATCGGGGCGGCTCGCGAGGTCGAAGAGATGCTTCACGCGTGCAAGCACGGCGGGCAGCACGCCGGCGAGCGATGCGTCCACCGTGACCTTGAGCGCCGCGCGCCGTGGCGATTGCGTGACCGCGATCACGCCGGTGAGGTCGCGCCCCGGGCGCTCGATGCGCAGCGTGCGCGAATACGCCTTGCCCGCTACGCGCTCGACGCCCGGAATCGCGCGCCGCTCGAGGAAGCCGAGCATCGCCCCCCAATCGTAGGGCGGGCGATAGGCGAGCTCGAACGCGAGGCGGTCGGCGGGATCGTGCCCCGTGACTTTGCGGCGCAGCTCCGCGGGAGTGAGCCGATAGCGGGTGCGGAAGAGATGGTTGAAGCGCCTGAGGCTCGCGAAGCCGCTCGCCATCGCCACGTCGAGCACCGCCATGTCGGTATCGGTGAGCAGCCGCTTGGCGAGGAGCAGGCGCTGCGTCTGCGCATACGCCACCGGCGCCACGCCGAATTCCTGCTGGAAGACGCGGCGCAGGTGGCGGTCGGTGACGCCGAGCGCGGTCGCGAGCTGCGGCAGGCTCGCGTCGGCGAGCCGGCCGTCCTCGATCATTCCCGCGGCGGCCTGCGCCAGCCGGCGGTTCGCATCCACTACCGCATAGCCGGGCGCGAGCTCGGGGCGGCAGCGAAGGCACGGGCGGAAGCCGCGCGTCTCGGCGGCGGCGGCGCTGGGGAAGAAGCTGCAGTTGACCCGGTTGGGCGTGCGCGCGGTGCACACCGGGCGGCAGTAGATGCGCGTCGTCGACACGCCCACGAAGAAGCGCCCGTCGAAACGGCTGTCGTGGCTGCGGAGCGCGCGGTAGCACTGGTCGGAATCGAGCAACATGACGCCATTATCCGCCGCCCGGCCGGCCAAGGCTCGCCGTTTTCGGACATCGATGTCCCGGCCCGCTTGCGGCAAGGTCTGAATAGTCCACTCTGCCTTCCAAATCCCCAGCTCGAGGTTCGGGTGGCGAGAAACGCAGCCACGAGCTACTCGAAAAAAGGAGTCTGTTCCCGCCCTCAGACGGGGTTGCCTTGCGCGGCCGCTGCCCGCCGCCGCAGCCAGAGCCAGGAAATCGCCGCTGCGGCCGAAGCGACCAGCGGAAGCGCGACGTAGTTGAGCGTCTGCCAACCGGCGGCATTCACCAGCACGCCCGAGGAGAGGGCCGCGAGCGCCTGCACTACGAAGATCGCCATCTCGTTCGCGCCCTGGGCCTTGGCCTTCTCCTCGGGGCGATAGGCCTCGGTGAGCAGCGTCGTGCCGCCGATGTAGGTGAAGTTCCAGCCGACGCCGAGCATCACCAGCGCCCACCAGAAGTTGGCGATCAGTTGACCGGAGAGCCCGATGCCGATGCAGGCGAAGAGCAGCGCCACGCCGGCGAACATCACGTTCAGCACCCCGAAGCGCTTGATCAGCGACCCGGTGAAGAACGACGGCGCAAACATCGCCACCACGTGCGCCGCGATCACGCTCGCCGCCGCGGAATACGGGTGCCCGCAGAAGCCCATCGCGAGTGGTGTGGCCGTCATGAGAAGCGTCATGGTGGCGTAGCCGAAGGCGGCCACCGACGCGGCGACGAGGAACACCGGCTGCGACACGATCTCGCGCAGCGGACGTGCGGGGCCCGCGGCGGCATCGCCCGCGGGCTCGACGATCTTCAGCCGCGAGGCGATCGCCATCGCGATCAGGCAGTAGACAAAGAGGGAAGCGTACGACGCGAGGTAGGTGGGCTCCGCCAGCTCGCGCGTGTACTTGGTCATCTCCGGTCCCACGATCCCGCCCACCAGGCCGCCCGCCATCACGTACGAGATCGCCTTGGCCTTGAAATCGGGTGTCGCCGCGTCGGCGGCGGCGAAACGGTAGTACTGGCCGAAGGCGTTGTAGACGCCCAGCAGGAAAGTGCCGACGCAGAGGAGGACGAGGCTCCCGGACGCAACCGCGGCCGTGGCGATCACCGAGCCCACGAGCCCGAAGGCGCCGCCGGTGAGGAACCCGTTGCGGCGTCCCACGCGGCGCATCCAGAAGGAGGCCGGCACGGTCGCCACCGCCGCGCCGATCACGTAGATCGCCGCGGGCAGGGTCGCGAAGATCTTGTTGTCAACCAGCGTGTAGCCGACCAGGGCGACGATCGCGATCTGGGTGACGGCGATGGTGAGCAGCAGCGCCTGGCAGAAGGCGAGCAGCAGCACATTGCGGTGGGACTGGTTCACGTCGCAGCCTCACGAAGTGGGAAAATACGCTGGACCTCCATGGATTCCTCCCGAATGCGAAAGGCTACACGATGAACTACCGACGTCTCGGCCGCTCCGGCCTCAAGGTGAGCGAATTCTCCTTCGGCTCCTGGGTCACCTACGGCAACCAGCTCGACCCGAACGCCGCGCGCGAATGCATGGCGGCCGCCTGGGATGGCGGCGTGAACTTTTTCGACAACGCCGAGGTGTACGCCTCGGGCAAGAGCGAGGAGATCATGGGGGAGGCGCTGAAGAAGCTCGCCTGGCCCCGGTTGAAGTACGTGGTCTCGACCAAGTTCTTCTGGGGCATCACCGACGGCCCCAACGAGAAGAACACGCTGAACCGCAAGTACCTGCTGCACGGCATCGAGCAATCGTTGAAGCGCCTGCAGCTCGACTACGTGGATCTGGTCTATTGCCATCGCGCCGACCCGAACACGCCGATGGAGGAGACGGTGTGGGCGATGCACGACATGATCGAGCGCGGCCGCGCGCTCTACTGGGGCACCTCCGAGTGGAGCGCCGCCGAGATCGCGCAGGCGTGGGAGATCGCCGAGCGCCATCACCTTCACAAGCCGGTGATGGAGCAGCCCGAGTACAACCTCTTTCACAGGAAGCGCGTCGAGGCCGAGTACGCCACGCTCTACGACAAGATCGGCCTCGGCCTCACCACCTGGAGCCCGCTCGCCTCGGGCCTCCTCACCGGCAAGTACCGCAACGGCGTGCCGCCCGACAGCCGGGGTGCCATCCCGCGGATGCAGTTCCTGTTGAACGCGCTCACCGACAAGACGAAGAACGAGGCTGTGGGACGGCTGGAGGCGGTGGCGAAGGACCTCGGCTGCACGCTGGCGCAGCTCTCGATCGCCTGGTGCGCGCGCAACCCGCGCGTCTCCACCGTCATCACCGGCGCCTCTCGTGTCTCGCAGGTGACGGAGAACCTCAAGGCCGCCGCGGTGCTGCCGAAGCTCACGCCGGAGGTGATGCAGCGGATCGAAGCGGCCACTTCCGGATTGGCGGACGCGGCCGCTTGATCCTCTAGTATCGCCGGATCGCGAAATCTCCCGCGTAGACGCGCACCAGCTTCGCGGGGTCCATGTACTTGCGGAACGCGTCGTTGGCTTGCTCGAGCGTGACCGCCTCGATGGCGCGATCCACGGTCTCCACGTAATCCAGCTTCCGGCCGACCTCGGTGAGGCCGGTGAGGGTCGTGGCGAGCTGGGCGTCCTGCGCGAGGCCGAGGCGGCGCGCCTGCATGAGGCCCTTCTTGCCGTCCTCGAGCTCCTGCGGCGTGAAGCCCGACGTCATCACGCGCATGACCTCTTCCTGGAAGGCGGTTTCCAGGCGCTTCACGTTCTGCGGCGCGTAGATCGCGCTCGCCGTCCAGACCGCGTGCGACTCGTGCGAGTTGACCCCGAGAGTGCTGCCGGCGCCGTAGGACAGGCCGTCCTTCGAGCGCAGCCGCAGGAAGATGATCGAGCCCGGGCCGCCGCCCACGATGCGGTTGGCGACGATCGCGGCGGCGTAGTCCGGGGCGTCGTCGCGCAACGCGAAGCGCAACTGCGTGGTGAAGAACGCGTTGGCCTTGTCGGGCGTCTCGAAGCGCAGCTCCGCCGGCGCCACCGCATAGAGCGGCGACGGTATGCGCGCGTAGGGCCTGGCGCTCTTCCAGCCGCCGAAGAGCTCGCCCAACTGAGTGCGCAGCGCCGCCTCGTCGAAGTCGCCGACCGCCGCGAGCTCGGCGTTGTCCATCCCGTAGAAGGCGGCATGAAAGGCGCGCACCTGGTCGAGCGTGAGGGCTTTCAGGCCGGCGATCTCCTCCTGGAAGGTGCGTACGTAGAGCGGGTGGCCGCTCGGGTACGGGTTTCCCTGTCGCGCGAGGGCCACGCGCGCGACCCATTCCGGCTGGAGCATCTGCGACTCGATCGCGGTGATGCGCTCGGTGCGCAGCTGCTCGAGCTCGGCCGCGGAGAATTCCGGCCGGCGAAGCGCCATGGCGACGAGCTTCATCACCTCGGGAAGGCCCTCGCGCGTGGTTTCGATGGTGACCGTGGCGCGGGAATCGCTGCCGGAGAAGGACACGCGCGCCTTGAGCTTGTCGAACGCATCCTGGATCTGCGCGCGGGACATGCCGCCCGCGCCCCGCGGCAGCAGCGCGGCGGCGATCGCGCCCACGGGGTGCGCGCCGGAGAGCGATTTCTCGTCGCCCATTCGCAACGTAAGGCGCACTTGCACCGCGGCGCCGCGCGTGCGCTTGGGCAGCAGCGCCACTCGCGTGCCCACCTCAAGCTGCAAGCGCTGCGTGCGCGCCTCGATGTTGGCGGGCGTGGCGTCGAAGGCTTCGCCCGCCGCGACGGCCGTGTCGCCGCGATAATCCTTCACGATCGGCGCCACGTCGACCAGCACCGGCGCGGGCGGCCGCTTGGGCGCCGCGGTCGGGATGAAGAGGCCGAGCGTGCGGTTGTCGGCAATGAGATAGGCCGCGGCCACGCGCTGCACTTCGGCCGCCTTGATCGCGCGCACGCGGTCGCGCTGCAGGAAGAAGAGCCGCCAGTCGCCCTGCGCGATCGCCCCGGAGAGCTGGATGCCCAGGCGCTCGGGGTCGTTGGCGGTGAGCCCGAAGTCGCGCAGGTACTTGGCGCGGGCGCGCTCCACCTCGGCCTCGGTGATCGGGTCCCGGGCGAGGCCCTCGGCTACCGACAGCAACGTGGCACGGGCATTGTCGAGCGAGGCCGCCTGGGGCACCGTGGCGAGGAGATACAGCAGGCCGGGCTCGCGCGTGGGCCTGAAGAAAGCGCCGACCGAGGAAGCCTGCTTCGTTTCCACCAGCGCCCGGTGCAGGCGCCCCGACGGCGCGTCGCCCAGAATGATGTCGAGCACCTGCACCGCGGCCGAATCGGCATGCGGACCCGGCGGCACGTGGTACGCCGCCATCACATGCTGCACCTCGCCCACGCGGCGAACCGTCACGCTGCGCTCGCCCTGCTGCTCGGGGTCGACGGTATAGGTGGGAAGGAGCTTTCGCTCCGGCCGCGGAATCCTGCCGAACTCGCGCGCAATGAGCGCGAGGGCTTTCGCCTCGTCGAACTTGCCGGCCACGACCAGGACCGCGTTGTCGGGCTGGTAATAGTGGCGGTAGAAGGCCTGCAGGCGCTCGATGCTTACGTTCTCCACGTCGGCGCGCGCGCCGATGGTCGACTTGCCGTAGTTGTGCCACGAGTACGCCGCGCCCTGGACTCGCTGCTGCAGGACGCGCAGCGCGTCGTTCTCGCCGGATTCCATCTCGTTGCGGACCACCGTCATCTCGCTGTCCAGGTGGCGCCGGGCGACATGGGAGTGGGTCATGGCGTCAGCCGACCAGCGCACGTACCAGTCGAGATCGTCGTCGTTCGCGGCGAAGCTCGCGTAGTAGTTGGTGCGGTCCACCGAAGTGGTGCCGTTGCGCCGGAATCCGCGGCGCTGCATCTCGGCGCGCGGGTTCTCGAACGTCGGCGTGCCGGAGAACACCAGGTGCTCGAGCAGGTGAGCCATGCCGGTCTCGCCGTAGCTCTCGTGGCGAGAGCCCACGACGTAGGTGATGTTCACCGTGGTCGAGGGCTTGGAGGCGTCGGGCGCGAGCAGCACGCGCAGGCCGTTGGCGAGGTTGTACTCGGTGATGCCCTCGACGGCGGTGGCTCGCGTGACGCCCGCTGGCAGTGGCGCCTGCGCGGAGGCAAGCAGGGCGGCGAGGGACAGGGCGAGGGAAAGGAGGATTCTCATCTTTGTATGCTCCTCGTCTTCCCAGCGCCGGCCGGGGCCCATCATTGGATCCCGGCCTGCGCCGGGGTGACATCAGTCGGTGATCGCGCCCAGGCTCGCGGTGCCCACCAGGCGCGCGTACTTGGCGAGAACGCCGGTGGTGTATTTCGGCGCGGGCGCTTTCCACGCGGAGCGCCGCCGCGAGATCTCGTCATCGGGCACGTTCAGCTGGATGAGGAGCTTGTGGGCATCGATGGTGATCGAATCGCCTTCCCTCACCAGCGCGATCGGACCGCCGACGAAGGCCTCCGGGGTCACGTGGCCCACGACCATTCCCCAGGTGCCGCCGGAGAAGCGCCCGTCGGTGATGAGGCCGACAGACTCGCCAAGGCCTTTGCCGATCAGGGCCGAGGTGGGCGCCAGCATCTCGCGCATGCCGGGGCCGCCCTGCGGGCCCTCGTAGCGGATCACCAGCACATCGCCCGCCTTGATGCGGTCGGCCATGATCGCGTCCATGCAATCGGGCTCGGATTCGAACACGCGCGCCGGGCCGGTGATGACGGGGTTCTTCAAGCCCGTGATCTTCGCCACGCAGCCGTCGGGCGCGAGGTTGCCGCGCAGGATCGCGAGATGGCCGTGCGCGTACATCGGCTTCGACCATGGACGAATCACGTCCTGGTCGCGGCGCGGCTCGTCGGGGACATCCTTCAGATTCTCGGCCACCGTCTTGCCGGTGATCGTCATGCAATCGCCGTGCAGCACGCCGTTGGCGAGCAGGATCTTCATCACCTGCGGGACGCCACCCGCCTTGTGAAGGTCCACCGCCACGTACCTGCCCGAGGGCTTCAAGTCGCAGAGCACCGGCACTTTCTGGCGCACGCGCTCGAAATCATCGAGCGTCCAGGGCACCTTGGCCGCGTGGGCGATGGCGAGCCAATGCAGAACGCCGTTGGTGGAGCCGCCGGTCGCCATGATCACCGCCACCGCGTTCTCGATCGATTCGCGGGTCACGATGTCGCTCGGCTTCAAGCCCTTCTTCACCGCCTCGACCAGCACGCGCATGCTTTCGGCGGCGCTCTCGGTCTTCTCGGCGTCCTCGGCCGCCATCGTCGATGAGAACGGCAGCGACATGCCGACCGCCTCCACCGACGAAGACATGGTATTGGCCGTGTACATGCCGCCGCACGCGCCCACGCCGGGCAGCGCCTTGCGTTCAATGCACTCGAAGTCTTCCTTCGACATCTTTCCCGAGCTGTACGCGCCGACGGATTCGAACACCGAGACGATCTGCAGGTCCTGGCCCTTGTGGCGCCCGGGCTTGATGGTGCCGCCGTAGACGCAGATCGCGGGCACGTCCATGCGTAGCAGGCCGATCATGGCGCCGGGCAGGTTCTTGTCGCAGCCGCCGATGGCGAGCACGCCGTCCATGAACTGGCTTTGCGCGGCGGTCTCGATCGCGTCGGCGATCACCTCGCGCGACACCAGGGAATACTTCATCCCCTCGGTGCCCATGGAGATGCCGTCGGTCACGGTGATGGTGCCGAACATCTGCGGCATCGCGCCTGCCGCGCGCGCGGCGGCGTCGGCGGCATCGGCCAACGGCTGGATGCCGGCGTTGCACGGGTTCATCGTCGAGTGTCCGTTGGCGATGCCGACGATGGGCTTGTCGAAGTCCGCGTCCTGGTAGCCGATGGCGCGCAGCATCGAGCGGTTGGGAGCGCGTGCGACGCCCTTTGTGATGGCGAACGAGCGGTATTTATCGGTCATGCGGCCATTCTAGAGGAAGCGGCGTAGGACTCGTCCGGGAGCTGATCGGCCCACAAGATCCGGGACCCGCTGACACCCCCGCGGGGTCTCATGGATATCCCAACGAATCCGGAGGCTTTCCCATGAAGGCACTTACTCTCATCATCGGTGTGGTCCTGCTCTTGATCGGGATCGCGGGTTTCGTCCCGGCGCTGAATGCCGACGGCGTGCTGTTCGGCGTGCTGCCGATGGACCTGATGCGCAGCGCGCTCTTCGCGATCACCGGCGCCGTCGGCGTGATGATCGGCCTGTCGCGTCGTCGCAGCCTCACCCCCACGTCGCCCATCTCCGAAAACGACATGCGCCCCTGGAAGTAACCCGCAAACCGGGGGGACAAACCGGGGGGACGTACCCTCATTTCAAATAGCGAGATGAGGGTACGTCCCCGGTTCGGTCAGTCGACCTTGATGTTCCCCGCCTTGACGACCGCGCTCCACAGCTCAGTCTGCGCGCGCACGAAGCGCTGTGCCTCGGCGGGGCCGTAACCCGTAGGCTCGCCTCCGAGGGAGCTCACGCGGTCGCGGAACTCCTGCGATTGGGTCGCCTTGGCGATCGCATCCGCCAGCTTCGCGGCCACCGCCGCCGGCGTTCCCGCCGGGGCGAATATCGCGTTCCACTCGTACACCTCGTAGCCCGGCACGCCGGCTTCCGCCATCGTGGGAACGTCGGGCAATGCGGCGCTGCGCTTGCCGCCCGTAATCGCGAGGGCGCGCAGCTTGCCGCCTTTCACGTGCGGCAGGCCCGAGGCCATGTTGGCGAAGAACAGCGGCACCTGCCCGCCGATCACGTCGTTCAGCGCCGGCCCCCCGCCCTTGTACGGCACATGGATGAGGTCGACGCCCGCGCGCTGGCGGAAGAGCTCGCCGGAGAGATGCTGCGCGGAGCCGTTGCCGCTCGAGGCGAACGCGATCGCGCCGGGCTTGGATTTTGCCGTGGCGATGAGGTCCTTCACGCTGCCCGCGGCGAACCCCGGGTGCACCACCAGGACGTTCGGGAAGTGCACCAGCACGGCGAGCGGCATGAACGCCTTGGCGGGGTCGTAGGGGAGGCTCGCGTACAGCGACGGGTTCGCCGCGTGGTTGAACGCGTCGAGCATCAGCGTGTAGCCGTCCGCGGGCGCACGGGCGACCTCGGCCGCGCCGATGGTGCCGCCGCCTCCCGGCTTGTTCTCCACCACGACCGGCTGTCCCAGCGCCTCGGCCATCTTCGGCGCCACCAGCCGCGCCATCAGGTCCGCCCCACCGCCTGGCGGGTAGGTCACCACGAGGCGTATCGGCTTGGTCGGAAATGCCTGGGCCCCGGCGACGAGGGAAAGGGCCAGGAGCGCGGCGGCGAGGAGCGAGGGGATGGTCTTCATGTCCGTAGAATAGCCGCGTCATGCAATCACCGGAAGCCGCCGCGCGCGGCGTCGATTCGCACGCGCATGTGTTCTCGCGCGAAGCGCCCGCGATCGCCAACGCCCGCTATCGGCCTGGCTACGAGGCGCGCCTCGAGGATTGGACCGCGCTCTGGCCCGCGGCAGGGGTGACCCACGGCGTGCTGGTGCAGCCGAGTTTCCTCGGCTTCGACAATGCCGAGATGCTGCGTGCGCTCGCCACGCAGCCGCGACACCTGTGCGGCGTCGCGGTGGTCGAGGCGGGCATTTCCGACCAGTCCCTTGCGCGGCTTCAGGAGGGCGGCGTGCGCGCGATCCGCCTGAACCTTGCGGGCGTCGCGGACTACTCGCCCTACGCGAGCGAGCCCAACATGTCGCTCCTCGAGCGCATCCATGCGCGGGGCATGCACGTGGAGGTGTTCGTGGACGCGGGACGCATCCCGGACATCGCGCCGTTGCTGGGGCCGAGCCGCGTGCGCGTCGTCTTCGACCACTTCGGCAATCCCGGCGCGAGCGATGCGGAGGTCGATGCGAGCTTCGCGAGAGTGGCGGTGCTCGCGAGGCTTTGCCGCGTCGGCGTGAAGCTCTCCGGCGCGTATCGAATCGGAAACGCGGACCCGCGTCACCTGCTGCTCCGCTGGCTGGAGATCGCCGGCCCCGAGAACCTGGTCTGGGGAAGCGACTGGCCGTGGACGCGGCACGAGCAAGGCCGGGACTACGCGACGCTGCGCGCACAGCTCGATGATTGGCTTCCGGAGGGTCTCGCGCCGCGCGTCCTCTGGGATAATGCGGCGGCGCTCTACGGCTTCGACTGAAGGAACCCCCCGCTTGCTCGTCCATCCCCAGTTCGACCCGATCATCTTCAGCCTCGGCCCGGTGGCGGTGCGCTGGTACGGGCTCATGTACGTGGCGGGATTCGTCGCGTTCATCATGCTGGGCAAGCTGCGCGTGCGCCGCGGCCTGGGCCTCGGGCTCGAGGTGCGCGACGTGGACGACATGCTGATCTATGGCGTGATCGGCGTGATCCTCGGCGGCCGGCTCGGTTACGTGCTGTTCTACAAGCCGGCGTACTACCTGCAGCACCCCGGCGAGATCCTGCAGATCTGGACCGGCGGCATGAGCTTCCACGGCGGCTTCATCGGTGTGATGCTCGGCATCGCGCTCTTCTGCCTGGTGCGCAAGCGCCGCTGGCTCGCGACGATGGACTTCATCGCGCCGCTGGTGCCGCTGGGGCTCGCTGCCGGACGTCTCGGCAACTTCATCAACGGTGAATTGCCGGGCCGCCCCACCACGCTTGCCTGGGGCATGTGGTTTCCGCAGGTCGATCCCACGCCGGTGTACCGCCATCCGTCGCAGCTCTACCAGATGGCGCTGGAGGGGATCGCGCTCTTTGTGGTGCTGTGGATCTATTCGAGCAAGCCGCGTCCCACGGGTGCGATCTCGGGCGCCTTCCTCGTGGGCTACGGGTTCTTCCGCTTCATCGCGGAGTTCGCCCGCCAGCCCGACGACTTCCTCGGCCTCCTCGGGTTCGGGCTTTCCATGGGCCAGTGGCTCTCGCTGCCGATGATCGTCATCGGCGCTGCGATGATCGCCTGGGCCTACCGAAAATCGACTCCGACACCAATTAAATAATTGGTGTCGGAGTCAATTAACGCGGTAGCGGGATGCGCACCACCAGGGGGCGGGGCACCGTCTCGGGGTCGTCGATGCGGCCATCGCGGTTGAAGCGGGTGATGCCGGTGGCGGCGAGGAGGAAGAAGCCGCGGTCGGTCACGACGCCGGTGGTCGGCTCCGCGAGCGCGTTGTGATGATGCGAAAGCAGGGTCTTCACCCCGGAGACGGTCTCGCCGTCGGGCGATAGCGACATCACGATCACGCGCCCCGGCGTGGTCAGGTTCTGCACCCCGATCAACTGCCCCTGCCACTGGTAAAGACCGTCGATGGCCGCGACGGTCTCGCGCGTTCGGTTGGCCACACGCTTCATCGTGCCGCTCGCGAGATCGATCACCGCAAGGCCGGTCGAGTGCGCGATGTAGAGCTTGTTGCCGCTGGCGGAGGGAGCGAGCCCGTTGCTGCCGCCCAGCCGCGCGGCGGAAAGCACCTCGCGCGCCGGCCCCGGTCCCTTCACGGCGATCTCGTAGACCGCGCCGCTGCCCGAGTCGGTGGCGAATACCCGGCCGCCGATCGCCACGGCGACATCGTTCAGCTGCTGCGCCGCGGGCACGTCGTAGCGCGCGAGCAACTTTCCCGTGTCCACGTCGAAGGCGATGACGGCGTTACGCCGGCGTTTCTGCCCCTCGGTGGTGAGCGCCGAGGTGCTGACGACGTACAGGATCCTGCGCGGGGCATCGACGGCGAGCCCGAGCACCGAGTCCAGGTTGGCGCTCGCGCCGGCGAATACCGCGGCCACGCCCGACTCCGACACGCGCACCACCCGGCTTTGAGCGCTGCCGATGAAGAAGCTGCGCGACGGCGCGTCGTAAGCGATGCCTTCCGGCATCAGCGTCCGGTCGTCGAGCTCGAACGCGGTGGGAGCGAAATCGAGCACCGGAAGCCGGGCCGCCATCCTGTCGCGCATCGCCATGAACTGCGGATCGTCCCAGACCTTGGCGAAGCTTTGGCGCGAGGGCAGGAATCCGTCGCCGAGCTCGTTGGTCTTCTCCAGCGCAGCGAGCGTCGCGTCGCGGTCGCCCAGCTCCGCGTTGGAGCGCGCCAGGAAGAACCAGAGGGTCGCGTCGTCGGGGCGCTGCTTGAGGAGCCCCTCGACCGAGGCGATGATCGCCCGGGCGTTTCCCGCCTCCTGCTGCGCGGCAACCGGCAGGGCGAGACAAGCGAGCAACAGCAGGAAGGTGCGCATGCGTGGAGGTCGGCCGG